>CAZUGM010000029.1:327-8793 GCA_964619915.1 uncultured Fusobacteriaceae bacterium
GATCCAGTCTGTCCCCTAACTGCATCTCTGTAAGTAGTTCTGCAGCTTTTTTCTTAACTTCCTCACGATTTTTTTTCTTCCCGATAAGTCCCGGCAGCATAACATTTTCAAGTGCTGAAAATTCCGGTAAAAGGTAGTGAAATTGAAATATAAATCCCAACATCTCATTTCTTAAGAGATCTATCTTTGAGCTAGGTGCTTTACTTACATTTCTACCGGCATAATAAACATCTCCGGAATCCGGTCTGTCCAGCATCCCGATCATATTTAAAAATGTAGTTTTCCCTGAACCGGATTTTCCAAGTACCGAAACAAACTCTCCCCTGTTTATCTCAAAATCCAAGTCATTTAATATCTGTATATCTCTTTTTTTATCCTTATAACGTTTGTTCAGGTTCGCTATCTTTAATATTATATCAGACATTTTCCATCTCCTATTTTTCAAACATTTTGCTTTGCCTGTAAATTTATTTTTAATCTTCAGTAAATACTAACTTTTAGTCGTACTTCAATGCTTCCACTACCTCTAATTTTGCAGCTTTATAAGCCGGGAATATACTGGATAAAAATATAATCACTATATTTGCCGCAACTATTACCAGTACTTCTTTAGAAGTTATCTCTACAGGTATCTTATTCAAATAATAAATATTAGTTATCTGATTTATCGTATTATCCTTTACATACCAAAGGATCCCTCCAGATATACCCAGTCCGACTACGATCCCCAGGGATCCCAGAAAAAGCCCTTCCAGCATAAATATTCTCATTATATTTTTACTGCTGAATCCCATAGACCTCATTATTCCTATATCTCTTGTTTTCTCCTTAACCAGCATATTCAATATTACCCATACTACAAATCCTGCAATTATGACAATCAATGAAAATACCAGGATCATCACTGTTTTTTCAAGGGATAGGGCAGCTAGTAAATTTCTATTTAAATCTCCCCAGGTCCTTGTACTCATATCGGTTTTCATCTGAATCTGTCCCGATACTTTGTTGGCACTGTATACATCATCTAAAAACACCTCTAAACTAGTGACCGTATCACCAGTATAGGATAAAATTTGTACGGCCCGGAGGGGAATTATTATCATAGTCGTGTCGTATTGATAGTACCCTGATTGGAAGACCCCTACTATGGTCAGGTGCATCTCCCTGTTATCGGCAGATACCACTGTTATCTTATCTCCTAATTTTGCTCCCAGCTGATCAAATAATTCCTTCCCTATAAGAAATTCTGTAGGTTTCTTTATATCCATCGTCCCGGAAACTATTTTTTTATCCAGATCCATAGCTGTCTTGGCATCGTCAAAATCCAATCCGTTCATCTGCACTCCCGATACATAAGAGCCGAAAATCCCCTTATATTTCAGAATACCCTTAGTGGAGATCTGAGGTACTACTCCCTTTACTCCTTTTACCGACTCTATCTGTGTCTGAAGTTCCCTATAATCATCTATAGCTTCTCCATCCTTTGTGGCCACTATATGGGAACTTATAGACAATATACTGTCCACCATATTTTTATCCAGTCCATTGGCTATTCCTATTGAAACCGTAAGTACCGTTACACCAATAGCCACACCTAATATAGCTATTATACTCTGTCTTTTTCTCTCTAAAATATGCTTTTTAGCTATAAAAAATTCTATCATATTAATGTTAATCACCCTCCGTCTGTTACCAAAATTATACAACATAAAAACTGTTTGTACAATAAAAAAAAGACAGGTCCAAGACCTGTCTAATTTAATTACTTTCTGATTCCTAACTTAGAGATTAACGCTCTGTAACCATCTAAATCTTTCTTGATCATGTAGTCTAATAATCTTCTTCTCTTACCAACCATCTTCATTAATCCTAATCTAGAATGGTGATCCTTCTTGTTAGTTCTTAAATGATCAGTTAAGTGATTGATTCTTTCAGTTAATATAGCGATTTGTACCTCTGTAGATCCTGTATCTGTTGCTGTTTTTCCGAAATCTTTAATGATTTCTGCTTTAGTTCTCATTGCCATTGTTTGTTCCTCCTAAAAATTAAATTATCCAGACCAAGCTAAGGGCGACACCCCAAAACCTAGATATGAATTCAAAGTATTGTAACAAAATAATAACATTTTGTAAAGTGGAAGTTTTAAAAATTCACCTAATCCAATATTTTTTTCAGATACTTTCCGGTATAGGAAATTTTAGATTTTATGATCTCCTCAGGGGTTCCTGTGGCTATGATCTCTCCACCGCCGTCTCCTCCCTCAGGCTCGATATCTATCACATAATCTGCTGTTTTTACCACATCTAAATTATGTTCAATTATAATCACACTATTCCCCTTATCTACCAGCCTGTTTAAGACTTCCAATAGCTTTCTTATATCCTCAAAATGAAGCCCTGTAGTAGGTTCATCCAATATATAGATGGTGTGCCCTCTGCTCATCTTAGACAGCTCTGTTGCCAGCTTTATCCTCTGCGCCTCCCCTCCAGACAGGGTAGTAGCAGGCTGGCCTAATTTTATATAGTCCAAACCTACATCTATCAATACCTTTAATCTTCTCTCCAGAGACGGAATCTTATTAAAGAGTCCATAGGCATCCCCTACACTGAGATCTAAAATTTCAGATACATTCTTTCCTTTATACTCTATTTCCAGAGTTTCACGATTATATCTTTTCCCCTTACATACCTCACACTCCACATATACATCGGGCAGAAAGTTCATCTCAATCTTAATGATTCCCGCTCCCTGGCAGGCTTCACACCGGCCCCCTTTCACGTTAAATGAAAACCTTCCTTTCTGATATCCCCGGAGCTTAGCTTCACGTGTTTCAGCAAATATTCCACGAATATCATCAAATATCTTGGTATAGGTAGCTGTGTTTGATCTGGGAGTCCGGCCTATTGGACTTTGATTTATGTCTATCACCTTATTCAGGTGATCCAACCCCTTTATTTTTTTATAGTTCAACGGATATAGTTTCCCTTTATTCAAACTGTTGAACAGCACAGGATATAGAGTTTGGTTGATCAGGGTAGACTTTCCGCTGCCACTGACTCCTGTAACAGCTGTCATTATTCCCAAGGGTATCTTTACATCTACATCTTTCAAATTATTCCCGCAAGCTCCCCATAACTCCAGATATTCTTTAAATCTCCGTCTTTTTTTGGGTACTTCGATCTCTCTCTCTCCCTTTAAATATTTCCCGGTAAGAGATTTTTTAGATTTCATAATTTGTTTAGGAGTCCCCTTGGCTACTATCTCCCCTCCGAACCTTCCAGCTCCGGGCCCTAGATCAAAGATATAGTCCGACTGCATCATGGTATCTTCATCGTGTTCTACAACTATCAGAGTATTCCCCAGCTCCTTAAGTCTGTTAAGGGTTTTCAATAACTTATCATTGTCCCTCTGATGCAGCCCTATACTGGGTTCATCCAACACATAGAGTACCCCTGTCAGCCCGCTTCCAATCTGGGTGGCCAGTCTGATCCTTTGGGATTCTCCTCCAGAAAGGGTTCTTGTCTCCCGGGCAAGACTCAGATAATCCAAGCCTACATTTATCATAAAGTTGAGTCGTTCCCTTATTTCCTTCAATATATCCTTGGCAATAGTTTCTTCCTTGGGATTCAGAGTAAGCTCATTAAAGAATATCAGACAATCTTTTATACTCAAAAAACTCACATCCATAATATTCATCTTGTTGATTGTAATGGACAAAACTTCATCTCTCAGTCTCTTCCCATGACACCTGTTGCAGATTCTACGCATCATATATTTATTCTCTATCTCATCTTTCATAGATTCAGAGCTGGTTTCATAGTATCTTCTCTCTAGATTTTTAACTATCCCTTCAAAATTCTTCATCCCATTATAGCTAAATTCCCGGCCAATGTAATCAACCTTGAATTTTTTCCCGGAACTACCATAAAATATGATGTTTTTTTCTCTCTTAGTCAGTTTTTTTAAAGGTTTATCCAGGTCTATCTTAAAGGCTTTTGCCATGGCGGAAAATATCGTCCATACATACCCCTTGGCACTTGAAGCTCCAGGGATATAAAGCCCTCTCTCATTGATAGATTTATTTTCATCTATAATCAGTTTATTTTCATCTATCTCCAGTTTTTTTCCCAATCCATTACACTCCGGACACGCCCCATAGGGCGCATTAAAAGAAAATAACCGTGGATTGATGTCAGGTATTTCTATATCCTCATGGTTGGGGCAGGTAAAGTTTTCACTATAGGAATGATCTATGCCGTTTATATTAGCTATGACTCTTCCTTCAGATAACCCTATAGAACTCTCTATTCCATCTGTCAGCCGGGTTAAAAATTCAGTTTCTTTTTTTATTATTAATCTGTCTATTACAACCTCTATATTATGTTTTTTATTTTTATCTAACTCTATCTCATCTTCTAAATACAGGATCTCACCGTCTACCCTGGCTCTCACAAATCCTTTTTTTATAAGGTTGATAAACAAATTCTTATGGGTTCCCTTCTTGTCTTTTATAACCGGTGACAGGAGGAGAAGTTTGTCCCCTAACTTCCCTTTTTCAATAATAGTGTCTACAATCTCATCTATACTCTGCTTTTTTACCGGAGAGTTACATATTGGACAGTATGCCGTCCCAATATGGGCATAGAGTAACCTCATATAATCATATACTTCGGTCATGGTCCCCACTATTGACCTGGGATTTTTATTGGTTGTTTTCTGTTCGATTGAAATTGCCGGAGACAACCCCTCTATACTGTCCAGATCCGGTTTTGTCATCTGTCCGATAAACTGCCTGGCATAGGCTGATAAGCTTTCTACATATCTCCTCTGCCCCTCGGAATATATTGTATCAAAGGCAAGGGATGACTTTCCGCTCCCACTTACCCCTGTTATCACTACAAATTTATATTTTGGGATCTCTAAATTTATATTTTTAAGGTTATGCTCACGTGCTCCTTTAATAATAATCTTATTCCTCACAACTTCCTCCTTATTTTTAGCCTTTAATTTATATAACTATATTACACCATTCATATTTGATCTTACAAATAAAAAGGATCAAAAAGAATAATCTTTAGATCCTCTTTATTTTTATTCTTTTGTTTCACTGTATATAATTCCATCTATCTTTGATTTAATTATGATATAAGACATAGACTCTTTCAGAGAGATAAATTCTATCTGTATTGCACAGCCCCCCCCATTAGAGTATTTTTTTTCTATCTTTTCAAACATCTTTTTCAACCTGTTTTCGATGGATTTTCTGGCTTCCTCCCCTCTGATTTTTTTCATATATATGACAAAATATATTTTATTCAGAAGACCTATAACGTCATCTGATCTTGTATGTTTTTTCAAAATGTCAGACATCACTTTTAATATTGACTCTGAAAAAAAATCTTTTTTATTCAGTATCAACCTCATGGGATATACTAAAAATAAAGCTGCGTCATCTATCTCATTGACTAAGGTTACCTCTTTTAAAAAATTAATGAAATACTCCTCTGAATATACTCCTGTCAAACTATCATATTTATTGATATTTTGAAAATTTAAATTAAATATCGAACAGATTGAAAGTGACAACGATGTCAAAATATCAGCTTTTTTTTTGACACTTTTGGTGTTTAAATATTCTATTTTTTTCTCCCTTACAAGGTTATTTATATACGTATTAGTCTCGATATTTATCAAAGATACTATCATGTGTAATTGTTTTAGATTTACAGATTCTTTTAAAATAATTATTTTTATATAATGGGATAAAATTTCATCGTATTCCTTTATAATTTTAACTGTTGTGTTTTTAAACCTGTTGATATTTTCTTTAATTTCGTCCTTTAAAATATACAGCGGCATCATATCTTTCACAAAATTAATAGTTGCAATAAAAAAATTATTTAATATCTTCGGCAGATTCCCATCTATGTCTATAGCTATTTTAAATTTCCTATTTAAAACATTTAATTGTTCCCTTAAAATTTTATCCAAAAGTACCTCTTTTGAACTGTAGTAAGTGTAAAAGTTCCCTGTAGATACCCCTACATCATCTGTTATATCAGAAATCTTAGTCTTAAAATAACCATTTTTATAGAATAGTTTTTTCCCACTGATCATTATTTGATTTTCCATCCTACTATCCACCTCCTACATACAAAATATACCAAAATTTAACCCCATTCCTTCTTCCAGTATTTTTTTAAAATAAATTATTATTTTTTATAAAAAAAAGAGTAGAATATAGTAGTGATTTAAAATAGTAAGGATCGAATATTTAAAAAATTTAAATATATAGACACCAACTTAAAGAAACAAAGACATTTGTCCTATATATCGTAGATTAATCATTATAGAATGACTAAAAGGATAAAAATACAAGGAGGTAGTTATGAAAAATATAGATAGAGCTATAATCATCGTGCTTGATAGTGCCGGCGTAGGAGAGTTACCTGATGCTAAAGATTATGGAGATGCAGGGGCAAACACCTTTGGTCACATTGCAAGTTCTACAGGTGGGATCAGTCTACCCAATATGGAAAAGCTAGGTTTAGGAAACTTAACAGATATAGAGGGAGTAGCCGGAACTACAGATTGTTGTGGAGGAAAATCATTGGGAGCTTATGGAAAAGCTAAAGAAGCTTCTAAAGGAAAGGATACTACAACAGGTCATTGGGAGATTGCCGGAATAATCAACGAAACACCTTTCCCAACATATCCAAATGGATTCTCCAAGGAAGTCCTGGATGAATTAGAAAAAAGAACCGGTAGAAAAGTTCTTTGTAACCTGCCGTATTCAGGGACTAAGGTTCTAGATGATTATGGAGTTGAACAAAAAGAAACAGGTGCTTGGATAGTTTATACTTCAGCTGATCCGGTACTGCAGATAGCAGCCCACGAAGAAGACATTCCTCTGGCGGAACTATATAAAGCCTGCGAAACAGCACTGGAAATATGCAATGAGATGGCTCCTGTAGCCAGAGTAATTGCAAGACCCTATCTTGGAGATGGTGTAGGAAACTATGCAAGAACTCCTAACAGACATGACTATTCAGTAGTTCCTCCAAAGGCTACACTTTTAGATAAGGTCAAAGATAAAGGTCTGGATGTAGTCGCTATTGGAAAAACAAGCGATATCTTCGCAGGGGCAGGAGTTACCGATACCCGTGGAACAAATACCGACAATATGGATGGGATCAATAAAACCATAAAAGCCATAAAAGAGGATACTAAGGGTCTTATCTTTACAAACTTAGTTGATTTTGATATGAATTTTGGGCACAGAAGAAACCCGGAAGGATACAAAGAGGCACTGGAAGAGTTTGACAATAAACTACCTGAAATTGTAGATGCTATGAAAGAGGGAGACCTTCTGATATTAACTGCCGATCATGGATGCGATCCTACCTATGAAGGAACAGATCATACCAGGGAATATATCCCTGTTCTTACATATGGACACGGATTGAAAAAAGGAGTAAACTTAGGAGACAGAGAGTCATTTGCTGATATAGCTTCTACTATTGAGGAGCTGATCTTAGATTCAAATGAACTACCTGGAACTAGTTTTGCCAAAGATCTATTTAAATGTTGTGATAATGGTCACCATAATCACGGAAAAAATCATAAATGCAGATGTAAATAAAAACTTCTCCTTCTTATGGTTTCTCTCAAAGTTAAGAGAGATCGAGGAAAATAAGAATAAAGGAGTACAAAAAATTAGGGGGGTATATAGAAGATGAGTATACATATTAACGCAAAAAAAGGCGATATCGCAGAAACAGTATTACTACCGGGAGATCCGCTTAGAGCAAAATGGATCGCTGAAACATTTTTAGAGGATGTAGTATGCTACAATGAAGTTAGGGGAATGTATGGATATACTGGTACTTATAAGGGTAAAAGAGTATCTGTTCAAGGAACTGGTATGGGGGTTCCATCTATCTCTATCTATGTTAATGAATTGATCCAGGACTTTGGAGTAAAAAACTTAATCAGAGTGGGATCTGCAGGATCTTATAGGGAAGATATCAAAGTCAGAGATATCGTTTTAGCTATGTCAGCTTCTACAAACTCAGGATTGAACAGAATCAGATTTAATGGTGCAGACTATGCTCCTACAGCTGATTTCGACCTAATGATGAAGGCTATCAAATCTGCTGAAGAAAAAGATATCAAAGTAAAAGCTGGAAATGTATTTACTTCAGATGAATTTTATGGAGATAACTTCGATGACTATAAAAAATGGGCATCATACGGTGTACTGTGTGTAGAGATGGAAACTGCCGGACTATATACTGTAGCAGCCAAACATGGAGTAAAAGCTCTTACTCTGCTTACTATCTCTGATCACTTGGTGACTGGAGAGGAAACTACCTCTGCTGAAAGACAGACTACCTTTAGTGAGATGATCGAAGTGGCATTGGGAACTTTAGAAAAATAAGGTAACGTGGATACAGAATAAACAAT
>CAZUGM010000029.1:8803-14499 GCA_964619915.1 uncultured Fusobacteriaceae bacterium
CTTATAACTCAAAATAAAAATTGTGAATTATTCAAACAAATTTATATGTTATAATACAAAGGGCATACCATCTGGTATGCCTTTTGATACCCTTAGGCGACATGACGTTGCATCCAGCTAGGGATAATTTAAATTTTTGTAAATTTTAATTCATTCAATAAAAATTTATAAGATTTTAGACAATAAAAAAGAGGTGAGAGTATGTTAAATGAAAAAGAGATATTGGAATTAATCGACGAAGCTATGGTAGCTCGTGAAGGTGCATATGCAAAATTTTCAAAATTTAAGGTAGGAGCTGCTCTGATCGATGACAGAGGAAACCATTATTCAGGGTGTAATGTAGAAAATTCATCTTATGGGTTATCTATGTGCGGAGAAAGAAACGCCATCTTCCATGCTGTTTCTAAAGGGATGAAGAAGATCAAAGTTATAGCCGTTGTAGGAGATACAGAGGGTCCTATCTCACCATGTGGTGCCTGCAGACAGGTTATAAATGAATTTGCTGCAGAAGATACAGTTATTATCATGGCAAATATGAAAAAAGAATATAAGGTGGTAAACTTTACCGACCTGTTCCCCTATGGGTTCAGATTATAGGATGATTTTACTAGAAAGAAAAAAGACGTAAAAATCTTAAATTTTTACGTCTTTTTTCTTTCTAAATTATGAGTTATTTTTTTCTGAATCCTCATCAAATTCTATATAATAATTTCTTCTATTTAATCTCTTATGGCTCCCATTTATAAGATCAACTGGAATTGAGATGATTCCCCAATCAAGTAATGGGTCCAATAACATCCACGTATTGAATTCATAATCTAAATTTACATTTCTAACCTCTCCAGTATCTACATCTTCAACAGTTAACATCTTATCATTACTTCTATTTTCTACAGATACACTGGTATATTTTCCATTTCCTACAAGTTCACCATCATACATAACTCTTGCTTTTTTATTAACTCTAATATTTACTGTTTTCCTACTTGGTTCCATTACTGTTCCACAACTTGTAAATGCTAATGTTAATAATCCTATTAACATCATCTTTATAATTCTTTTCATTTTTTTCCTCCTTAAAATTAAAAATAACTAAAATTAGTATAGCATATCTCTTAAAACTAAAAAATTAATTTTAATTAATATTGGTCAAAATTAGTTATTTAATCTTTAAATTTGAATTGTTTTGAAATTTCATGGCTAAACTATTGATAAAATGATATAATTATAGGTAAATAAAAAAAGTAAAACAAGGAGATTTATTTTGAGAAAAAATATGAAAATAAAAAGAGATACAGTATTAAAAGTAAAGAAAGAGATGGAATTAATGGAATTTTTAGCTTTCCACTTACAGGGGAACAGTAAAAATAACTTAAAATCATTACTGAGCCATGGTCAGATAACTGTCGACAGCCAAATGGTCAGCCAGTACAACCATAAGCTAACTATTGGCCAGGAAGTGAAGATCAACTGGAACAAGGATAGGGATGTAAAGAAGATGCAGGGAGTACAGATTTTATTTGAAGATGACAACATCATCGTTGCAAATAAAGATGCAGGTATCCTGTCAGTATCTACCGGTGGCAGAGATGAAAATACTGCCTATAATAAGTTGAAGGATCATGTTAAATCAAACAATCCTAAAAATAAGATCTTTATCGTTCACAGACTGGATAGAAATACCTCTGGAATAATGATGTTCGCTAAAACTGCTGAAGCCCAGCAGCTTCTACAAAGTGACTGGAAGAAATATATTGTCAGCAGAAAATACTCTGTATTGGTAGAGGGAAAAGTTAAAGATTATAAGGGGACTATCACATCTTGGTTAAAGGAGAACACTGCATTTGTAGTTTACTCAAGTAAAACAGATAACGGTGGGAAAAAAGCTATCACAAACTATGAGGTGATCAAAAAAACTAATAACTTCACACTGTTAGAGGCATCCCTTGAGACTGGAAGAAAGAACCAGATCAGAGTCCATATGCAGGATCTGAAGCATCCGATTGTAGGAGATAAAAAATACGGGGCTAGCGGAAATCCAATTAAAAGAATGGGATTACATGCCAGAGTATTGGAGTTTGTTCATCCCATAACAGGAAAAGAATATAAGTTTGAAACTAAGATACCTGCCAGTTTTGAAAGGGTATTCAAAAGAATGAGAAAGAGATAGAACTCCTTCTTTTTATGTTTCCTCTGATTTTAATGGAAACATAGCAGAAATATTAGAAGTCAAAAAATCTGGAGAAAAGGTTGTTTTACAGCCTTTTTTCCTAATATAATATAACTGGTGTTTCCTATTCACCAATATTAAAAGAGGTGTAGAAATGTTTGAATATTTAGATGGTAAGATCACCATTAAAAAAATGGGGTATGTTGCAGTAGATGTAAATGGTGTCGGTTACAAGGTATTTGTATCCCTCCAAACTTTGGATAAAATTAAACTGGGTGAAACTACAAGGCTATATATCTACAATCATGTGAAGGAAGACATGTTTAAATTAATTGGGTTTGCTGAGGAGAGGGAAAGAGATTTCTTTGAGATCCTTATCAATGTAAACGGGATAGGGATGTCACTTGCCCTGGCTATCCTATCTACTTTTTCTATAAATGATCTGAAACAGATAATAGCCAACGAGGATACAAAACTGCTTACCAAGGTTCCTAAATTAGGAGCTAAAAAATCACAAAAACTAATAGTTGATGTGAAGGATAAGATGAAAAATCTTCAACTTGTAGACAATATCGACAGTGGTAACGGCAGTATCAAGGCTCAGTTAGAGGAAGATATCTACCTGGCTTTAGGTGCCCTTGGATATTCTAAAAAAGATATAGATAAATTTGTCACTTCTAAAGACCTGGATTCATACGACAGTATAGAAATAGCCATAAAAGATATCCTAAGAAAGATAAGTAAATAATTTTATATTAATAAATTTTGTGAGGAAATTATGTATTATAATGAATATTTTAAAAAAACTAGATTAAATGGAGATGACATGAACGGAATGATATGTATTGACGGTGTTGTAGGAGCTGGAAAGAGTACTTTAGGGGATATTTTAGCTAAAGAATTAGGAATTTCATTGTTTGAAGAACCTGTTTTAAATAACCCTATTTTGGACAAATTCTACTATGATAAAAAAAGATATAGTTTTCCCCTTCAAATATTTTTCTTGAACAAGAGATTTAAGATGATAAAGGAAGCCAATTTATTGGATGGCTGTGTTATGGACAGGAGTATCTACGGGGATGTTATCTTTGCCAGGATGCTTATGGAAGACGGAGATATGACCCCTGAAGAGTTCGAACTTTATGAAGAGTTACTTTATAATATGCTGGAACATCTTTCTCCTCCTAAACTAATGATCTATTTAGAGTCATCTGTAGAAGGGGCTATTGAGAAGATCGCTAGAAGGGGCAGAGACTATGAAAAGGTTGTTCCCAGATCTTATTGGGAAAGTTTGAATGAAAACTATAAAAGTTATTTTAACTCCTATAATCTTTCGAATATCTTGAGAATCAACGTGGATAATGTAGATATAAAAGAAAATCCTCAGGACAGGAAATGGTTTATAGATACAGTCAAAGCCAGATTAGACGAGATAAACTCAGAACAGACAATAAAATAACAGTAATTTTAAAAGAGGTATTTTCTAATTATAGAAAATACCTCTTCTTTATTTAATCTGCCAGCAATGGCTTTATACTGTTAAAAATTACACTTCTGATATTTTCACTTTTTTTACTTAGTTCTTCGATCATTTCCTTTACTTCCAATCTCTTGGAATCCTTACTCGTCTCATATTCACATTCAGATTTTAATATGGGTAACTTTATCCTACGAGCATATCTGATTATACTACTTTCCTCTATATATGCCATAGGTCTTATAACCTCTACCCCATGTTCCTTTGACATATACCTGGGTTTCATCACTCCCAAATTTCCTTGGTAAAAGGTATTCAGTAAAAATGTTTCAATAATATCATCCTTATGGTGTCCCAAAGCTAATTTATTGATGTTTTTTTCCTTCATCATCCTGTAGAGGATTCCCCTTCTCATACGTCCACACATAAAACAAGGATTTTTCATCTTATCCTCTCCAAATAAGATATCTTCCAGATTAGTTTCTTCTACGATCAGTTCCAGTCCTAAAGATTTGCAATAATCTTCAATTTCATTTGTTGCAATACTTTTTTGCTTGGGATGGATATGGATAGGGATTATCTCAAAGTTCACCTTGGTTATCATCTTTACACGAACCAATACGTTTAGGAGGGTAAGACTGTCCTTTCCTCCCGATACTCCTACAGCTATCCTGTCCCCCTCTTCAACCATATTATAGTCACACATCGCCTTTCCAGCCAGACTCCAGATACTCTTATTAAATCCTTTGGATTCAATATAAGATGTAATCTCCCTCCCATCTAACTTTGAAAACCTTAACTTCAAACCTGTAAGTTTTTCTATGGATTCAGCTGTTTTTACCCTTCTTTTTTCATTCAAAGGAAACTTTATCTCATATTTCTCCCCGATATTTTTTATAATCAATTCATTCTCTATAATTTGAAATCTAAAATTTTCATACTTTAAATTATCCAAATCTGATATTTTTTCTATTTTCATCCTGACTCCTTATCTGCTTTTTAGGTATTTTTTTGTTTTTACTTATCCTTCTTATTTCCCCTTGTATAACCTAACACATAATCCAAGTTTATATTTTTCATAGAATTAAATATACTCTGCTTTATATTGGGGTTTGTAGCTTCTAAAGTTTTCAATAATTTTTTCAGTTCTGCTCTTTTGGAATCAGTTTTTTCCCCTTCTACAGGACAGCCGCAGCTCATTGGTTTTATCCCATTCCATTTAGTAAAGTTTATTATATTAGCTTCCTTCACATAGACCAAAGGTCTGATTATAGATAATTTTCCACTGGTAGAACTTACCTTGGGGATCATAGTTTTTATAGTTCCAGCATAAAACATATTTATCAAGCTGGTTTCGATTACATCATCAAAATGATGTCCCAAGGCTAATTTATTACAACCTAACTCCTCCACTTTTTTATATAGTACTCCCCTTCTCATCTTTGCACATAAAAAACATGGACTTTCCGGATTTTCTTCAAAGGCTACTTCCCAGACATTGGCATCAAAAATCTCACACGGGATCTCCAATTCCTCCAAGTTTTTTTTAAACTGGTCTATATCCATAGATCCGAATCCCGGATTCATAGAGATAAATTTTAGCTCAAAATTTTTAGTTCTGTCCTTGGCTAATTCCTGAAACAGCTTACAAAGTAAAAGACTGTCCTTTCCTCCCGATACTCCTACAGCTATCTTATCCCCATCTTCAATCAAATCAAAATCCTTTATGGCCTTGACAAATTTTCTCCATATCTCTTTTCTATAGGTTTTTCTCAAGCTGTCAGTAGCCATCTTTCCACGACTCTCAAATCCATTTAAATCTTTATTTTCCACATCTAATATCTCACAATTTTTATTCAAAACTCTTCCTCCATACGTAATTTAAAAAAACCATATTTTCTAATTTAAAAAATTGAGGTTTAATTTCTAATTATATTTACTTCTATTATATCATACCCTCTAAAAGTTGACTAGATTAGGAAAGATTTAATGAAAAAATTTAATATTTTTATTAAGTTTTTTTCTGTTATACATATATTCCATATATTG
>CAZUGM010000030.1:0-10743 GCA_964619915.1 uncultured Fusobacteriaceae bacterium
TCTTATCTATTATCTCCTCAGTAGTCACCTCATTTAACTTCAATTTAAACTCATAGAACTTATCAAAATATTCATGGTTGGACAGGTCTTTTTCTCCTGTTTCTTTCTTTGTTGTCAGCATCTCTTCTAAGTTTGCCATAACAACTATCTTTATCCCTAATTCCTGCAATTCATGGATGAATCCCAAAATTTGCTTCCATTCAGGTTCCGATTCGCCGTAGATTCTCTCCAGATTATCCACTCCTACTACTATCTTTTTATCTATCTTTCCTATCTCATTTTTCAATTTTTCATTGGCCTCTTTAAAGGATTTGGATTTAGAAAATATAATATTTTTAACTACCTTTATCCAGTCATTGGATACCCCGTCCAAGTAATAATCAAAATCCATCAACGACCCTTGAAAAATTCCCTCTTCCTTAAAAATTCCCTTCAATTGGTTTAAAAATTCTGTCTTCAAAGAATTCCTGTTTTCAAAGAGCATTACATTTATCGGGATATAATAATATTTTTCTCCGTTCTCCCTCATGAATATATTCATAAAGGTAGTTTTCCCACTACCCCATGTGCCGTCTAGGGCTATTAGACTGTACTCCCCCAAGGCATGATTCAAAACATCCATTAAGTTTTTTCTAGACGGATAAAGGTCTATCTCGCTTAATTCATTTAATTTTTTTCGAGGAATAAACAATATTATCAACATAATTATCGTATAAACCGTTAAACCCATTAACCACTGTTTAGGATAATTTACTCCCATTAAAATTAAAGTTATGCCTATTAAAATTTTAGTTATAAATTTTATTACATCTTCCATAGTTTTATTATGCTTTATGAATAAAAATAAATAAGAAATTACTAAAATTATAAATATACCTAGATATCCCAAATTTATACTTTGAAACTTTAATATGTCTGCAATTTTATTTTTATAAAAAATTCCGTATAAGCAACTGAAACTATACATCAACACCATATAAAAAATATAATTTACCTCTCTCACTTTCTGCATAAATCTCTCTCCCCTTATCCTGCACTCTTATTTTATTTAATCTTATTATTTATCCAGTAAAAAAGCAAGGATCAGCTACAATAAAAAAAGCTATATAAAATATACAGCTTAATTTTACCTCTCTAAAGAAAAAACTATCATTTTAAAAATTTTACTTTAAATTTTTTTATTTTTCTAAAGATTTTAGTGCAAGTGCTAAAGCTCCGCAAATTCCGGCATTATCTTCTAATCCGGGAGATACAATATAATCATCTATACCTTCTAAGATCTCTTTTTTATTGATATAACCATTTAATATTTCTTTTACATTTTTTCTTATCTTGGGAAATAACTGATTTTGCTTCATTACTCCACCACCTAAAATTATTTTTTCAGGAGATATTATCAGGATATAGTTGACTAAAGCTTGAGCTAAATAATAAGCTTCTAAATCCCAGGCTTCATGATCTACAGGTAATTCATATGCTTTTTTACCCCATCGTTCTTCAATGGCAGGCCCTGATGCCAGTCCTTCTAAACAGTCTGAATGAAACGGGCATCCCCCTTTATATTGATCACTGGGATCCCTTCTTATTAATATATGACCCATCTCTGGGTGCAGTAATCCATGGATCATATTTCCTTCTACTACAGCTCCTGCTCCTATCCCGGTTCCAACTGTGATATACATAGCTGATTTTAAATTCTTAGCAGCCCCCCATTTTAACTCTCCAAGAGCAGCTCCATTTACATCTGTGTCAAAACCCATAGGTAGTTTAAAATGATTTTTTAATTCTCCCAATATATCATAGTTTCCCCAGTGAGGTTTAGGAGTTGTTGTTATATAACCATAATTCTTAGAATTAACATTAGGATCTATAGGTCCAAATGAACCGACTCCTAAAGCTTCTATATTTTTCCCCTTAAAAAAACTCACCACTTTCTCTAAAGTTTCTTTAGGAGTTGTTGTCGGAAAACTTACCCTTTCCATCACCCCTCCATTTTCATCACCTACAGCACATACAAACTTTGTCCCTCCAGCTTCTATTGCTCCTAATAACATTTTATTTCCCCCTTAAAATATGGATTTAAACTATCCTATAAAAATTTTATTTAAATACAAACTAATAAAAGATTACTAATATTTTTATTCAAAATCAAGCTTTAAATAATTGAGTAAAAAATCGACAGGCCAGCCTATGTACAGAAGTTGAAAAATGGAAAAAATTTAAAAAATTTAATTTTTTCCTAAAAGAATGATTAGAATTTTTATAAAGCTTACAAAAATAAGGTCGCTATAGCTTTCAAAAATAAGTTGAAAATAAATAGGTTGAACCAATTCAGTAATGCAGAATTAGCATATTGAAAAAATAAAGACAATAAAAGTATAATCAAGGTGTAGGCTAACAGATAGGTGATAGGTTTTAAAAATGGAGGGATAGTTATGTTAAAAGGAGTTTCATTACAACTTAAAATAATTGAATTTATAAAAGGATATATTACAGAGAAGGATTTAAAAGATGGAGACAAGCTTCCATCACAGAAAGAATTAACAGATTTATTGGGAGTAAGCAGAAGTTCCCTGAGGGAAGCGGTTAAAACTCTCGAAGCTAATAATATTTTAGAAGTAATAAATGGTAAAGGAATATATGTTAAAAATTCATCCATGAACATGATTACTTCACAGATAAGTTTTAAAAAAGAAAAAGAATCTCTGTTAGAGCTGCTACATGTCAGGAAAATTCTTGAAAAAGAAGTCTTAAAATTATTTATAAAAAATGCCCGGGAAGATGAAATACAAGAGATAGAAGATATCTTAAAAATCATGATAACTAAATATAAAAATGGTAAAAAGCAAAATAAAGAAGATGAAGAGTTTCACTCTAAGATATACTCTGGTTGCCATAACAAAGCCCTGTGTACAGTAATTTTTTCCATCAAAGAACTCCTGGTAGAACTTTGGAATTTCCCACTTGGCCTAGCTGAGCCATTCACAGATACAATACCTTTTCACGAAGATTTATTTTATGCATTAAAGAATAAAGACGTTAGAAGAGCCCAGCAGATAAATACAAAAATATTAAATAATATAATATCACAAGTAAAAAAAGCTGAATTAAATAAGGGGGTGAAAACTACTTAGAAGGTTTAATTCAGTTTTAATTAGGAAAAATAATTAGATGAAATATAATTAAAGGAGGAAGGATTCGATGAAAAAAACTATTTTTGGAATATTGATACTCTTACTAATGATAGGGTGCGGCAAAGAAAAGAAAAGTGGAACAGCTGAAGGAGGAGAAAAGACCAAGGAAAATACTTTTATAATGGGAAGTGCCAATTTTAACGGTGATTTTTACTATGGGTGGACAAATTCAGCATATGATGGTTATATTAGAAAATTAATTTGGGGTGGGGGACTCCTATCTCCTACAGATAAAGGAGAGCTTGTAATTGCTTCTTTTGTTAAAAACAAAGAAGTATATAAATCTGATCCATCGAAAAAAAGTGACGATGTTTGGAAGTTTGAGATTAAAGACGGGATGACATTTTCAAATGGAGATCCACTAACTGCTAAAGATGTCAAGTTTACATATGATTTCTATATGGATAAAGAAGCATTAACTGCCACTGGTGGAACAAGTGGCTTATCAGGGTATATAGATAGAGTAGAACTGGATGAACCTAATAATTCTGTAATCTTTTACTTGAAAAATCCGATGTATACGGTAGGGTCATCTATATTCTTTGAAAACCAGTCTATATTAGATTCTACGATGATCCTTGCTGGAGTAGAGAAAACTGGGCTAACACCTCAGCAATGGGTAAAAGCTAATATATCTACTCCAATAGGTTATGGGCCATATAAGATAGAGGAATATGTAGAGTCACAATACGTTAAATTAGGTATCAATGAAAATTACCAAGGGAATTTTCAAGGAGATAAGGCTAGTATAGATCACTTAATTATTCAAAATGTTCCCAGTGAAACTCAGATAACACAACTAATAACCGGAGAAGTAGACGGACTGGTAAACCTTGGTAATGAAGAAGATATAGAGGCTATATTAGCAACATCTACTTTATCCACTAATAACTATCTACGTAATGGTGGGGGACAATTTACATTCCATACTGACTTTGGACCTGTGCAATTGCCAGAAGTTAGAAAAGCTTTTGCCTATGAATTTAACAGGATTAAATTCAGAGATATTTTCTTAGGGAAATATGCAATATCTTCCAATGCACCATACTCTAGAAACCTATGGATGATGTATGATAAGGGAGAAAAATTAGGAACAGAGGGTAAATTTGAAAAATCATTGACAAATTACGATATTATAAATGCAGATGGTAATTGGGATAAAGAAGCTAACCTTAGAATTGCCCATAAATTACTGGACCAGGCTGCAGCTAGAACAGATGGAGCATATGCAAAATTAACTAAAGATGAGAATGAAACTTATCTATGGAATGGTAATAAAATCACTTTAAACATAGCTACTACCCCTGTATGGGTAGATTATCTTAATCTTACTTTAACCAAGAATATTCAAAAAGAATTTGGTATATTTGTTAATATAGACTCTATGGATTGGTCTGTACTTTCTAAGAACCTAGATGGAGTAATTCCTTTAAGTGAAAGAAAATATCATGCATTTACACTTGGAGATTCCTATGGTATTCAATATGATCCATACCCTAGCTGGTCAGGGACAAGGGTTTTACCATATGGAAAGGGAGCATCGACAAATGGTTCAAGATATAGATCCGATGAAAAATTACTTAATAATATCAGATTCTCAGACCCTTCAACTATGGAAGGAAAAGCCATGTATAAAACTAATTGGAGAAAATGGATTGTAGAAGTCAATAATAGCTTACCTATATTACCGTTATATTCAAATAATTTCTATGATGCTTATACAAATAAAGTTGTAGATTTTAAAACCAATGCCTTGTGGGAGTGGCCATACGCAATAGTAAAAGCTAAGTTTAAGTAATTTAATGGAAATAAAAAAAGCATTTATAGGATATTTAAAATGAATACAAGGGGGAGGGTGTGATAAGAATCCTATATGCTTATCACACAGGAAAAAATGAAATTTAATTATGAATTTATTGAAAAACTTACTCAAATCAATGGAATAAGTGGCCATGAGGAAAAAATTAGAAAAGAATTATATAACTACTTAAAGGATGATGTGGATAATATTCATTTTGATAATCTTGGCAGTATTATTTTTGAAAAACAAAAAAAAGAACCTGCTATAGAAGATGTAAATGTTATGATTGCTGCACATATGGACCAGATAGGCTTTGTTGTTAACTATATTGATGAAAAAGGATTTTGTTTTGTAAAACCAATTGGTGGGTGGTATCCTACCCAGCTATTAACCCAGGAAGTTGAAGTTGAAACTGAAAATGGTGATAAATATATAGGAATATTCGGTCATAAAGACATAGGAGAGTTGAAAAAGAAAAAAGAGATTGAGTGGCAGGATATTTATATTGATTTTGGAGTTAACTCTAAGGAGGAGTTGGAGGATGCCGGGGTTCAAATAGGTGATCCGATTACCCCGCTGTCTTCCTATAAAAAGCTTATAAATCCAAAATTTGTTGCCACTACAGCTTGGGATAATAGAGTTGGGTGTGCTATTATCTCTGAGCTCACCAAAAATTTAAAAGGAAAGGATATTCCGTGTAACTTATTCCTTGCGGGAACAGTTCAGGAAGAAGTTGGAATTAGAGGTGCAAAAACAGCATCTAAAGTTGTCAACCCTGATATTTGTTTTTCTATCGATATAGGAGCTTATGGAGATACACCTTCCTTTAATAAATATGACTCTACTCTAGAGTGTGGAAAAGGACCTGCTATATGTATATTTGACGCCACTTCCCTGGGGAATAAAAAACTCATTAAATTAATAAAAAAAGTTGCCAAAGAAAATAACATCCCATATCAATTAGATATTATGATGAATGGTGGCACAGATAATGGTGCTATGCATTTAAATGAAAGAGGAGCATTCGGAGTCACAATTTCAATACCAACAAGGTATGGCCACTCACATAACAGTATAATTAATACAGATGACTTAGAAAATGCTACAAAGCTATTTATGAACGTTATAAAGGAATTAGATTCTGATTTTTTAAAAGATTTAAAAACATTTTTATAAAAAGTAAGATATATAGGAGATTGTTATGAAAGATTTAGAAACTATTATTGCACACGCAGGAGAAAAAAGAAGCGGAATGGGAGTATCACCTCCTATTTGTCAAAGTAGCTTATTCACTTTTGACTCATATGAAAACATTTCAAAGGCATTTGATGATCCATACAATACCCCAATTTATTCCAGGGGAAATAATCCTACAGTAAGAACATTAGAAGAAAAAGTTGCTGCTGCTGCCGGTGGAGAGGCATGTAAGTTTTTTTCATCGGGAATGGCTGCAATTTCAAGTGCTATCCTTCATTATATAAAGAGTGGAGATCATATTATTGCCATAAAAAATATATATGGTCCCGCTAACAATTTTTTAAATAAATATTTAAAAGAGAAATTCAATGTAGAAGTTACATTTATAAGTGGAAATGATATTGAAGAATTTAAAAATGAAATTAAAGAAAACACCAAACTTTTTTACCTTGAAAGTCCTTCAAGTGCAATTTTTTCCATCCAAAATTTAAAAGAAGTCGTAAAACTGGCAAAATCAAAAGATATCAAAACCATTCTGGATAATACATGGGCCACTTTTGTTTACCAAAGGCCTATGGAGATTGGAATAGACCTCGAGGTACACAGTGCCAGTAAATATATAAGCGGACACAGTGATGTAGTAGCAGGATGTGTCATAGGAAAGGAAAAAGATATAAAAGAGATGTTCTATGAAGAATTCTCTTACCTCGGTGGTGTCTTAGGCCCCTTTGATGCATGGTTAATACTCAGAGGATTAAGAACTTTACCAATAAGACTAAAACAGCATAGTGAGAATGCTATGGAAATAGCTTTATTTTTAGAAAAACATCCTAAAATAAAAAAAGTTAATTATGTTGGATTAGAATCATTTCCTCAACACAATATAGCTAAAGAAACAATGACAGGATTTACAGGTCTTATGAGTTTTGAAATTGATGCTGATCTAAAAGGTATAAAAAATTTCATAAATACTCTTGAAATTTTTAGTATAGGAGTCAGCTGGGGAGGATATGAAAGTTTAGCTTATGCTCCTATAATATCTATATTAAAGGAGATGCCAGAAGATCAAATAAAATCTATGGGAGTTTCCCCTGGAATAGTACGGATCTCCGTTGGCCTTGAAAGTTCAAGAGAGTTGATATTAGATTTAGAAAGAGCTCTGAATGAAGTTTAAAATAGAACTGTTATAGGTGTACGGAAATCCAAAAATTAAGATAAATTTTTTCTAAAGTGGGAAGCAGTGATCAAAGAAACAGTCATTGCTTCTCACTTTAGAATATATAAATTTTTTTAACCATTAATTATTTTTCCTAATATTAATATACCTCTAAATTTGGAGTCCAGAACAAATTGAAGGAGTTTTTTATTTAGGAGAGATTATAAAGAATACATATCCATAATAGTTACCGTACCTCCTATACATCTCTATCTCTTCCCAGTGGATGTCGATTAGCACTTTCTCCTTTTCATATAGCTCCCCTTTCTCTAACTCTTTTAACCTGTCAGTCATATGATCATAAAAATTTTCCATCCAGTCGGTTGATGGCAGGACAAAGTAATCCTTTATCCCATACCCGGCTTTATCTATAATTTTTTTATTTTCAGCTAATGTCCTTATCTGAGGATACTCAGCTTCCCAATATTCTAAGATTTCTTTAGGTGGATTGTCCTGAATCCATGAGATATGGGAAAATCCTATTATCCCCCCTTCTTTTAAAAATGGTTTCCAGTGTCTCAATCCCTTTTCTAATCCCATTATATAGATGGCTCCCTCACTCCATATAAGATCAAAACTATTGTGGGAGAAAGAGCTGTCTAAATTATCCATGGAACAATTGATAGTCTCGACTCCTACTTCTTTTTTTATCTTATCCAAATAAATTTCTGCTATATCGATAGCCGTAATATTTCCATCTATCAAACCCTTTAGCACCCTGGTCTGAAAGCCCGATCCGGCTCCAATATCCAGTACACTTATATTCTTTTCTAAAAATCTCTTTGCAATATTATAGGCTCTTTCAGTGGTCAGATCACTTCCTGGGCCGCCCCTGAAGTCTCCATTATGAATCTTAAAAAAGAAATCCATCATCTCCTTATCCATCTTATCCCTCCATTATATTAAAGTTTTACAGAATTATAATATTTTATCCCCCTTATTATTCTTTAACAATAAAAAAATACCTCCCATTACCGGGAGATATTTCATATTATTTTTATATAGTCTTTAATTTTTGTCCTGCTTTCTTTGTAGCTGTTTCAGAACCAGTCCAGCACTCTACACCATCTAAGTCTGCCACTGTTTCAGCTTTTAAAACTGGGTTCAACCCTTGCTTTCTTTGGTCTGAGTAATCAGTTAATAATCTGAATGCAATTGGACCTAACTTTAAGATCGCATATAGGTTTAATAGAGCCATGAATCCCATGAACAGATCCGCTAATCCCCATACAACTTTTAATCCTGCAATTCCTCCCATTAGCACCATCATAACAACTGCCGCTCTATATCCCTGTAACCATAATTTATTTTCAGTCATAAACTCTATGTTTGCTTCCCCATAATAATAGTTTCCGATTACTGAAGAGAATGCGAATAAGAAGATACATACAGCTATAAATATTCCACCGAAGTTTCCTAAGTGCATACTAAGTGCTGACTGAGTCATTTGAATTCCGTCTCCGCTAAGTGACTGGTATCCTGATAATAAGATTATAAATGCCGTTGCACTACAGATTAAGATTGTATCTGTAAATACACCCAATGCCTGGATAAGACCCTGCTTTACCGGATGAGTTACTGTAGCCGTAGCTGCCGCATTAGGAGCACTTCCCATTCCGGCCTCGTTAGAGAACAATCCTCTTTTAATTCCCTGCATAAGAGCTGCACCCAGTGCTCCTCCAGCTGCCGACTTAAAATTAAACGCCCCGTCAATGATCATTCCAAATACTGCCGGTATATGAGTGACATTCATCACGATAACAACCGTTGCAACAACCACATAACATACTGCCATTACAGGAACTACCTTTTCTACGAAACTTGCTATTCTTTTTACTCCACCAAAGATTATAACAGCAGTCAATACTGCTAGTACAACAGCAACTACAGTTTTACTTATGCCAAATGATCCATTAAATGCCATGGCAATTGTGTTTGATTGAACCGAGTTGAAGATCAGTCCGAAACATACTGTGATCAAGATTGAAAATGCAATTCCTAATGTTCTGTTTTTTAAAGCTTTCTCCATATAATATGCAGGTCCGCCTCTAAATGCATCTCCGTCCTTTACCTTATATAACTGTGCCAAAGTAGATTCTACAAAAGCTGATGCAGAACCAATAAGTGCTAACATCCACATCCAGAATACTGCTCCTGGTCCACCTGCTGCGATAGCCAGTGCAACCCCTGCCATATTTCCAGTTCCTACTCTAGAAGCTGTACTTATACAGAAAGCCTGAAATGACGATATCCCTTTTTCCTCTTTATTTCCCTTTACTCCATCTGCCGCTCCTTCAGTTAAAAGTCTTACCATCTCCTTTATCATTCTGAATTGAGCAAACTTTGTTTTTATAGAGAAATATATCCCCACACCTATTAAACCTACGATCAACACATATGACCATAAAATGTTATTTAAAAAATCTACCATACTTTATTCCTCCTTGATGCTTTATTTTTTTATTTTCATTAGTATAATATATATATTGTTCTTTGTCAATATATTCCATATATGAATTTCGTTGGTTATCTATAGGAAAAAGCTATTAATGGTTAGATTTCATATTTATTTAGGTTAAAAATAGGATCTTTTTTTTAATTTTATCAGTTTTTTATTTGAATGAACTTTTCTTCTCCCTCTCTTTGAGAATCGGTATTATTATCTCCTCTATTTTGTCATGATCAAATTCAATTCCCGCTGATTTCAGCACCTCTTCACTGCTTTTTATAGTTGTTTCAGGTGGAAGGTCTTCCATGGTCACTCCAAGTTCCTTATAAAGTTTCTTCAATGGAATATCAAAACCTTGAGCTACCTCCTCTATACTCATCCATCCCCTTATATTGTCAGGGTTTCCTTTAAAAATTCCAGAAAGGCTATTCGGTGTAGTTTGGTATATCCCCAGTCCTTTGGTTATTAGAATTATTCCAAAGAAAATAACTACACCAATTACTCCTAATCTGCCTGAACTGAATTTTCTTTTCATAAGATTGACTTCCAGAGACTTCTTAGCAGTGGGGCAGACCTCTATACAGGTCATACAGCCTATACATTCGCCTTTGTTAACTCTATCTACAGATGAAATATCCAGTGCCACAGGACATTCTCTGTCGCACTTGGTACAGTTTACACAGGTATTTTTATCCCTCTCTATTTTCAGCAAAGAAAATTTTCCCAAAATTGCATAGTAGGCTCCCAATGGGCAGAGATATCTGCAGAATAACCTGTCATAGAAAAGAGAAGAGAGAAGCATGGCCATCAATATTCCAAATCCAAGAAGATATTCATTTAACACCTCTTCCCAGCCTGCCGTAAGATGGCTGTAGGCTACAAAAGG
>CAZUGM010000030.1:10755-12131 GCA_964619915.1 uncultured Fusobacteriaceae bacterium
AGAACTGCATATTTCACATACCGAAGGGCTCTATCCATTGGTTCAGGCACCTGATATCTTTTCTTAAAGAGTTTCATTCCAATTTTTCCAAAGATATCCTGCAGAGTCCCTAGAGCACAGATCCACCCGCAAAAGATCCTGCCCAGAGTTAGTACCAAAAATGTAGATCCTCCTACAAGTATAATATTAGAATAAAAAGTCTTTTTGATAAAATTACCCCTTGTCACAAGGGAATAAAAACTCTCTATCCCTCCAAATGGACAAAGAGCATGGATTGAAGCCACACCATTTGGTCCTCCACCTAATTTCTGATGTAAAATTCCAGCCATCGTTACGAAAAACAATACTCCCAGCTGGACCCCCAGTCTAATTTTTTTCACTTTAATTTTCATTAAAAATCTCCCCCTTATTTTGCTTTATATAGGAATATTATTATCTCTTTGTGAAAATTGTGTGAACAAATGTTAAAATAAAACAAAAATAGGCAACCCCTGGGACTGCCTATCTTCAATATAAACGGATCTATTCACTCTTTAAAGAATACTCTAATAATAAGATTAAATTTTTTTATCTATGAGGTCTTTCCCAAAAATGACTCTATCCTCTTATTTTTAGGAGATACCAAAATTTCATTGGGAGTCCCCTGATCTACAATTACTCCATCCTCCATAAAGATCACCCTGTCCGATACCTCTCTGGCAAATTTCATTTCATGGGTCACTATTATCATACTTATATGCTCAGAAACCAATAATCTTATGAGGTCTAAAACCTCTCCTACTAATTCAGGATCTAAAGCTGATGTAGGTTCATCCAATAAGATCACTTTATTTTCCAGAGCCATAGCCCTTCCTATCCCTATCCTCTGCTGCTGGCCTCCACTGAGTTCACTGGGATAGAAATCTTCTTTTCCCTCTAATCCTATTTTTTTTATTATCTCTCTGCCTTTTTTATCAGCTGATCTCTTATCTATTTTTTGGACTATTATGAGGGCTTCAGTTATATTCTCCAAAGCTGTTTTATTCTTAAATAGATTATAATTTTGAAATACCATAGATGTCTTTTGTCTAAAAGCCACTATATCCTTCTTCTTATGATTGCTGGCCTCCTGCCTCAAGCTGTCTATTGTTATAGACCCCTCTGTGGGTTCCTCCAAATAATTTAAACACCTTAAAAAGGTTGATTTCCCGCTTCCAGAGGGCCCTACAATAGATACTATTTCTCCCTTTTCCAGAGAAAAATCTATCCCCTTTAAAACTTCTACTTCTCCAAAACTTTTATGTAATTCTTTTACTTCCAATATATTAGTTCTATTCACAGTTCCCCTCCTAATAACCTCTATTCAATTTAATTTCCAGTATTTTTTGAAGCCTTTC
>CAZUGM010000030.1:12175-14494 GCA_964619915.1 uncultured Fusobacteriaceae bacterium
GCCAAATAACTCTCTAGAAACCTATATGAACTGGCTGCTTCCAGTTGTGTCTTTGCCATGATATCAGCTAACCCAAGAGTAAATGCCAAAGATGAAGATTTCAACAGGTCTATAGAAATATTTACAATTGAAGGGATCGCAACCCTTATCCCCTGGGGTATAACTATCCTTACCATCACCTGGATAGTATTCATTCCCACTGAGTAACCCGCTTCCAGCTGTCCTTTATCCACTGATGACAGAGCTCCTCTAATAGTTTCAGCCATATAAGCGGAGAAATGCAGACTTAGTCCCAGTACAGTGGCTACAAAGGCACTCATATTTGTAAAGACAGGAAATACCTGAGGTAATCCATAGTAGATTAAAAATAATTGTACCAATAGTGGAGTTCCCCTGAAGAAAGATACAAACAACCCCGTTACTTCATATAAAACCTTCACTTTAAAAAACCTTATAACTGCTACTAATATTCCCAATAAAACCGATATAAATGTTGATATAAATGTTATTTTTAATGTCAGTCCCAAAGCCTTAAATAAAATTGGGAACAGCCCTATCATTGCTTCTATTTTAAAATCCATTTTTTTCCTCTCTTTAATTTTATTTTTAAAAAAAACAGGCATTTTAACTTTGAAAAACTTTTACTCTCTTCAGAATTAAAATACCTGTTAATTATCAATTGGATCTAAATTAACTCAAAATTAATTTGAAGTTATATCCATTCCAAAATACTTATTAGAGATCTCTATAAGAGTTCCGTCTGTTCTCATCTCATTCAAAGCCTCATTGACCTCTTTCATTATAATTTCACTTTTTTCTTTCTTCACAAAAGGAAAAGCGTTGGCTATGTATTTAGCTGGCTTATCCAGTAGTTCGATCTGAAGATCATTTTTCTTAATCAGCTCTATGATAGATACCTTATCCATCATAAATGTATCTAATCTTCCCAATTCTACATCTTTAACCAAACTTCCTGAATTATAAACAACAGCTTCAAAATCTATTTTTTCAGATAATTCTCTGACTATCTCTTCATAATTTGTTCCTACTTCTGTAGCAACTTTTCTCCCGGCCAGATCTTCTATCCCCGTTATTCCTTTTGGATTTCCCTTAGCTACAAAGAACTGGGCTCCAGAATAAACATATGGAACTGAGAAGCTGTACTTTTCCAGTCTCTTATCTGTAATGGTAATCTGGTTAGATATTGTATCTATCTTTCCTGTATCCAGCATCCCGAATAAACCACTAAACTTAGCCTGTTTAAACTCTATCTCTTTCCCCAGTCTTTTTCCGATTTCATTCCAGACATCTATATCAAAACCTTTGAGCTCATCATTTTCCGTATAGGTAAATGGATAGTATCCCCCTGAAGTCCCCACTCTGATAACTTCTTTTTTAGAATCTTCCTTTCCACAAGCTATAAATAAAGTTCCCAATAATATTCCCAATAATAAAATTTTAAATTTGTTCATAATTTCCTCCTATTAAATCATATATAATAAATATCTGTACGGTCGTCATTGTATTTATCTTTTAAGTTTTCCAGACTTATATTTTCAGTTAACTCTTTTATTTTTTCATCTATCTTTTCCCATACTTCCTTTTCCAGGACAGATTCTAATGCTTCTAAATTATAGCTGCAACAGCAGGGGGATTCCTTTGTATCTTCCAATATATCTAAGATATCTGCAACACTTATTTCCTTTGGAGACCTGGCCAAAATATATCCTCCATGGGCTCCCTTACTGCTTATTATTAACCCCGCTTTTTTTAAAGTTAAAAATATCTGCTCCAAATATCTCTTGGAAATATCTTCTTTTTCAGATATCTCTTTAACGCTAAATTTTTTTTCCGGATTACATGCCATATAGACCAAGGCTCTCAATCCATATTTACTTTTTTTAGTCGTTGCCATCCTTCTCCTCCTAAAATACACTTAATACGTAGGAATTAAGTATTTTCTCTATAGGTTGATAATATCATAGATTACTAAACCTGTCAACAATTATTTCTTATCGTCCAGGTAAAGTTTTATAATTAATCCAAGTTTCTACCTTATAAGACATTTAATTCTTCATCACAAAGAACTACCAGCAAGTGGCATCAAAGAGCCCTCTTGAGATCTAGACTAGAGTTTCACAGAGTTTTCTTTTTCTGTCACAGATTACACAAATTTTCTCAGATTATTCAACCCTAAGAAATTCTTTTTTTAGATATTATTCTACTTCTCAGTAAATATATTGCTAGTTTCGTCGTTCCCATCATGCCCCTCAGGCACCCCGATAAGAAACGGGTATCCATGGATTTAAACATCAAATG
>CAZUGM010000031.1:0-14456 GCA_964619915.1 uncultured Fusobacteriaceae bacterium
ATCTACATTAAAGGCAAGGGCCCGGACATTTCCGTCCAGATCGATCTGTCTGTTCTTTAGATCTCCGAACATAAAGTCACCATAGAGTTTTTCACCGGTAGATGATGTCAGGCTCACTTTGGTCCCGTCCAAGATCTCACTTTTCATATTTCCCTTCATGGTTTTTCCATCTATTATATAGTTTTCATAATAGATCTTATATTTTTCCGAAGTATATACATCATCTGTAATAAAGGAATATTCTACCTGGCTTCCTGTGAATTTCATCCCCGGATTTTGTACCACTACATTTTTATTCAATTGGACAACCTGTCTCGAGATAAAGTAGTTTACCTCATCACCAGTTGCTTTTTTATCTCCGTTTATTCCAACAAAGTTTTTAGCCTTTACCATCTCTTCAGCAACAAAATAAACTCCGTCATTCATAGTTGCATTTCCATCTTTAGATATTACCCTGATATCCCCAGGTATATCTACCCTTTCCTCGGCAAATATATATTTCCCCCGGTCAGCATAGAGAGTGGCATCCTTTGTTTTGATCTTTAAATTCCCGATGATTTCCGCAGAGTTATTGGTGTCAAACTCTCCACGATCTCCTGTCATCTTGGATCCGTCTTCATCTACAACAACTATATTTTTTCCTATCTTCCCTAAGCCCGTATTGGAGTTATAGGTTAAGTTTTCACCGGTCATAATTATGTTATCCTGGATCACTTTTACCCTGTTCCTGGAGATCAGATCTCCTGTATTCATATTATATTCTGCATTTTCACCATAAAAAGTTATCTTATCCTCGGGATTATAGACCGTATACTTCCCATGGATATAAACTTTTTTGTTGAGATTATCTACATCTACCCTCTTACTCTTTAAAACAGAACCCTTATAGGAAACTTCAGCGTCACCTGTAAATACATATGATTTTTTTTCTAAGTTAAAGTCAACCTTATGGGCCCGACCATCTATCCCATCGCCTTTAAAACTACCGTCCATTACTTTTCCAGTCTTCGTTCCATCGTTATAATAGAGTTCTTTTCCTATACTCTCATAGGTATCTCCCTTATAATCATAACCGTTTAATAATTTTAATTCCTTGGTTTTACTGTTATAAGTGAGATCTTTAGTCTGTATCTTTCTATCCAAATCCTCATAGCTCACTAATTTTTTAGAGGTCATATAGAGATCCCCTGTTTTTGTATCGTAGGTTCCGCTGTCGGCCAAAAGTTTACTTGTTTTATTATAAATTTTAATATTGCCATCTACTTTCAACATCCCGGTCATACTGTCATACACGCCGTTATCGGCAGCCAGATTAAAATCACCATTTTTTCCCCTTAGAGGTCCTGTGAAATACATCTTATTTTCACCGGCAACATAATTTATCTTCTCCACAACCAGGTTTCCGGTTTCAAATTCTATCACTATATCTTTAGAGATGGTAAAATCCCCCGTAACTTCATCATATTTAAAATCTTTTGCTCTAAGGTTTGCCCCCTTATAATATACGACAAAATCACCCTGGGCATGAATAATTTTCTTTATCCCGTCATACCTGGCTTCCTTAAAGTGCCCGGACAGTTCATCCGTTTGCAGATCCCCTAATTTTCTCCCTCTTATCCTGATATTTTCCTTTATATCCAAAATCTTAGTGATATCATTATAGTGTACAAAATTTGCACTGAGCTGCATCTTGTCTGTGACCACTCTTATATCATCTTTTAAGTTTAAATCCTCTAATTTTGTGTCTGTAACCAGCGAATCTCCATAAAGGGTGATCCCTTCCTCTTCGTTGTATGCTTTCACCTGATTACTAGCGTAGACCTTATCCACTTCCTGGTCATAATTAGCTTTTTCAGCCTCTATCTTCCATCCATTTTTAGACACTCCCAGTATATTTTTTTCTAAAAATATATTATTCGTACTGTCCACCAGGGCATTGTCCCCAGACAGCTTCATCCCGTCAAATATGGCTATGGCCTTTTCAAAGGTTCTTCTGTTGTTCGCAGTATCATCGATCTGCTTCTCCGCTTCTACATGGTAGTTTTCCACATCGTAAGAGACATTTGAGGTTACCAGGGATTCCTCACCTTTCTTTTCTATTTGCTCCGGTTCCTTTATATAGTTAAAGTAGACAAACACCACTAAAAGTATTGCACTTATATAGTATGATATTTTTTTGAGCATATTTACCCCCTTTTAATCGGTAATTAGTAATTACTAATTACTAATTGTTCAGCAGTTGCTTAAGTTCATTTAATTTCATCATAGCATCCAGTGGCGTCAGATTGTTTACATCCAGTTTAGCTACCTCGGCTAAAATTTTCTTTTCCCCTTTACTTATTTGAGGTTCTATAACTTTCGGTTTTTCGATCTTTATAGGTGCCCCTCCAAACAGTGACAGTTGTTCAGATCCTATCTTTTCCTCAATTATAGCTTTTTTGGTTTCCAAAACCTGCAGAAGCTGTTTCGCTTTAAGGAGTATTTCCCCCGGTAATCCGGCTAATCTGGCTACCTCGATTCCATAGGATTTATCAGCTCCTCCCTTTACTATTTCACGGAGAAATACCACTTCATCGTTGGCTTCACTGACCTCTATCCTATAGTTAGAAAGATGTTTTAATTTATATTCCAGCTCTGTCAGTTCATGATAGTGGGTAGCAAATATAGTTTTAGCTCCTAAGTTATCATGGATATACTCTGTTATCGCACCGGCCAGAGACAATCCGTCAAATGTAGAAGTTCCACGTCCCACTTCATCTAAAATAACAAAAGATTTATCTGTGGCATTGTTTACTATGTTGGCCACTTCACTCATCTCTACCATAAATGTAGACTGTCCGCTTACCAGATCATCACTGGCTCCAACCCTTGTAAATATCTTATCTACAATACCTATTGTAGCACTGGAAGCCGGCACATAAGACCCCATTTGAGCCATCAGTATGATAAGAGCAGCCTGTTTCATATAGGTTGATTTACCTGCCATATTCGGCCCTGTCAGGACAACTACCTTGGTCTCCTCGTCCAGGATAATATCGTTACTTATATAGTCCTCTCCCACAACGAGTTTTTCCACGATGGGATGACGACCGCTCTTTATCTCCAGATCATATCCCTCTACTATTTTTGGACACACATAGTTATTTTTAGTTGCTATATCAGCCAAAGATGCGATTACATCCACATAGGCTAACCCGTAAGCTAATTTTTGTAGTAATTTTATCTCTCCTACCAGCTTCCCTGATATCTCTTTCAGCAGATCATATTCCAGACCTTCGATCTTCCCCTTGGCATTCAATATAGTCGATTCATATTCCTTTAATTCAGGAGTTATATATCTTTCAGCATTGGTCAGAGTCTGTTTTCTAATATACTCCTCCGGTACCAGGTGGGAATTAGCCCGGCTTACCTCCAGGAAGTAACCGAATACTTTATTGTATTTTATCTTCAGAGTTTTTATCCCTGTTTTTTCCTTCTCTGTTTTTTCTATCTCCAATATATAATTTTTTCCTGATTTAGAGATAGTATGCAGCTCATCCAGTGTTTCGTTGTGACCGGTTTTGATCATCCCCCCTTCCCTTACAGAAAAAGGCGGTTCCTCCACTATAGATGTCTCTATCAGATTATAGATTTCCACTAATTTCTTTATATCTGTGGCAAACATCTGGTTTGTTCCCAATATTTTTATAACTTCCAATGAGGATTTTATAGATTTTTTAATAGCTATCAGGTCTCTGGCATTTTCAGTTCCCAATATTATCTTCCCTATAAGTCTTTCCAAGTCATAGATGCTCTTCAATCCTTCCCTTACATCTTCACGGATTAAAACCTCATCTATAAAGTACCCAATATCTTTCTGTCTTTTCTCTATCTCATCGATATTTAAAAGGGGGTTCTTTATCATCTTTTTCAGCATTCTGGTTCCCATAGACGTTTTACATCTGTCCAGGACCCACAAAAGAGTACCCATATTAGTTTTTTCCCTGGCATTTTCCACCAGCTCCAAGTTTTTCTGGGTAGCCAGATTTAATTCCAGGTAGTTTTTCCTGTTATCGTAGGAGATTGTCTGAATAGGCAGTTCATTGTATTTATGTAACTCCAATACATACTCCAAAACAAACCCGCCGGCTTCTACAGCCAGTTCTTTTCTCTCTATCCCGTAACTTTCCAGTGAAATCACATTGAAATATTTCTTTAATATCTCTCCTGCATTTTTTATTTTATTTATGGGATTTATAACGATCTCATTTAATTTTTTATAATCACTGAATTCTTCGTTAAATCTCTCCAGTGTTCTGCTCTCTACCAGTATCTCTGTAGGAGACAGTTTGTAGATTTCATTTATAGCTGCGGATATTATATCTTTCCCTTCCAACTGGGTTACCTTAAATTCTCCTGTAGTTATATCCAGATAGGATATCCCTGCTTTATTTTCCCTGATTATTAACCCTAAAAGATAATTATTACTCTTATCATCGAGATAATCTGTATCTATTACTGTCCCTGGAGTGATAACCTTTACAACTTCCCTCTTTACAAGACCCTTGGCCTGGCTGGCAGCTTCTACCTGTTCACATATGGCTACCTTGTATCCCTTAGCTACTAATTTTGATATATACCCTGCTGCTGAATGGTACGGTATTCCTGCTAAAGGCACATTCTGCCCCTTTTCCTTATTTCTGCTAGTTAAGGTTATACCTAATTCTTTTGAGCAAATTACAGCATCCTCAAAAAACATCTCATAAAAATCTCCCAACCTAAAAAATAGGATATTTTCCTGATTTTGTTCCTTTATCTCTTTATATTGTTTCATGAGTGGTGTCTCTTTACTCATTATCTTAAACCTCTCTTTTAATTTTATTTTCTTGCTTTTTACTGTGAATTATATTCCATTAATTTTTCTTTCAACCTGATCAACACTTCGCTTATCTCATCATAATTATCTATCTTATTCAGTAAATTTTTTATCTTACTTCCACCGGTTATTCCCTTCAGATACCAGCATAGATGTTTTCTTATCTCGAAATTAAACTGTTTTTCAGGATAATCCTCTTTCATGTATTCGATATGCTTTAATGCCATATCTATCTTATCGATATACGTTACTTTCGTTTTCACTTCTCCAGTTTCAAACCTTTCCTTTATCTGCTGAATCAGCCACGGATTTCCATATATTCCACGGGCCAGCATTATCCCGTCTACTCCTGATTCAGTGGCTTTCTCATAGGCATCTTCAGCTGAAAATATATCCCCATTCCCGATAACCGGTATGGAAACGGCTTCCTTTATCTGCTTTATAGTTTCCCAATTAGCCGTTCCGCTATACATCTGCTCTCTGGTTCTCCCATGGACTGTAATATGATGAAGACCTAATTCATCTGCTATCTTGGCTATCTCTACCGGGTTTTTGTATTCCTTATAACCTATTCTTATCTTCATGGATAATTTTGTTTCGGGTTTCAGCGCCTCTTTTATGGCTGTCATCAACTTTCTTATATGTTCCGGATCCTCTAACAGAGCTGATCCATAGCCGTTCTTTGTAATCTTAGGCATGGGACATCCCATATTTACGTCTATATGCTTCACTCCTAAATTCTCTACATATTTGGCACATTCCACCATAATGTCTATATCCCGTCCGAAAATCTGTACCCCGTCATTGGGCAGCAATCTAAGCATCTGCTTTATGGTTTTTTCATTGGCCATCTTCACTGCATTTACACTTACCATCTCGGTAAACATCAAATCGGGATTAAATTTATTCATAATTCTTCTATATGTATAATCTGTCACTCCTGCCATGGGAGCGATATATATCTTTATCATCTGTTCTCACCTCTTATTGCTATTTTTCATAATTCACCCTAGTTATCATTCAGTACACAACTAGCCATTTAATCATAAAATTATACCATAGATAGAGATGTTTTTCCACTTGGCAGATTTCATTAACCCTTGATTTTCAAAGATTAAAATTCTAAAAATTAAAAGTAGTTATACAAAAAAAATCCCTGAATAATCAGGGATTAATGTCTTTTTATCTTAGAATTGGTTTTTTCAGGCAGTTTACTTAGATGAACATATCTACTATTTGCCGAATGAGCAAACCTGTCTATAATAGCTCCTAAATCTGAACCTTCAAAAGCAGTTTTAAAGTTTTCGTTTTTCAATAATTTTTCTGTAAATCTATAGTAACACTCTTCCTTTGGGTGAAAAAGAATATCCTCTGAATAAATTTTTTCTCCGAGAATCTCACTTAAAAGGTCTGCTATCATCATAGTAAATACCCCTTCAACATCAATGGTATTTCTAGAATGATTTATCTCTTCACGATATTTAGGCCATAGTTTTTTTTCAACATCTGAATAAGAATTCATAACTACCTCCCCTTATATATTTTTTTTTACCTTATTTAGATTTACATATTTTTTGGGATAATTCCTTTAAAAATAAAAATAAAAAAATCCACCCTTTAAAAAGAGTAGATTTTCCTTATAAATTTATTTTCTTTTAAATTTGTCAAAAAATGATTTTTTATTTGCTTTCTCAGCTTCCTTCATACGATTTTCTTCTTTTTTTACATTGGACCAATTAGGATCTGACTTCATATTTTTTTTGACCTGTTTCATATATTTAGCAGTATTTTTAGCCATAGTATACTTGGTTTTCACCCCTACAACTATGTCTCTTCCCGTTTGAAATATACCGGCTACAACCTTTCCAGGATATCCCGCTACTTTTTTTAACGCAGTATACTTATAGATCTCTCCACAATTAGGACACCTGTATTTGGCAGGTTTATCCATAATTTTCATCTTTTTCTTACACTTCGGACATCTAATAATTATTTTTTTAACCATCTTACAACGTTCCTTCTATTTCAAATGCTAATTCCTTTACGATATTTTTATACCCTAATATTTCCCTTATTCTGATATGATTCCCATATAACTTTATTGCTATATCCCCAATATGAGTTTTATAGTTTTCCTTAGTAAGAGTCAGTTTTGGATAGAAGGGCTTTCTTTTTTCTACCTTTCCATCTATTTCAACCAAGATATAACCTTTTTTATATCCTACCAATGTCAATTGTTTAGCAGCATCTATCTTAGCCTGTTTCTCTTCCTTTTCTTTTCTTGCTTCTGCATTCAATCTTTTTTTATCGGTTCTTCTGGCTGCTTCCTTTACCTCAGCAAATCTCTTTGATTTTTTTATAGCTTTCATTATACTGTATTGCGTTCCTTTTGGTTTATCTTTATTTACACCTTTTCTCATTTTTTACCACCTAATTTCCTTATTGTTTTATATTGTATTATATAACATTTAATGAATTTTGGCAATAGAAATAGGTTTCCTCCGACTCTTATTTCAAGGCTTAAAAGAGTGTATTTATAAATTTTTTTTAATAATTTTAGTTTGATTTTGCCTGCTATATCGGGTAAAATTAAAGAACAATTCAAAAATTAATTTGATATAAATATCAATTCCACGTCGTTTTAATTTATTTATACAAAAGGAGAATTCAGATGAAAAAAACAAACACCCCCCTCTTTACAGGGATAATTCTAATATTAATCTATACAAGACTTAACAACTCAGGAGCTATCACCCTTACTTTCAACAAATTTTTCTCCTTTTTTTCAGTGTTTATCTATGGTGGAATCATCTCTTTTCTATTGAATCCCATCCTTAAATTTTTAGAAAAAAACAAAAAAATGAAAAGAAAGTACAGTATTTCAATATTATATTTTTCCCTTATCCTTCTTTTAGGATTATTCTTTTCATTTATAATTCCTAGATTGACGAGAAATATATCCGATCTGATAGAAAATTATCCAAAATACATCTCAGTCTTTGAAAATTCTGTAGATAAATACAGACATCTCCTCCCGTTTTTAGAGGATGTCAACATCTTAAATGAACTTTTGCTCCTTCAGCAAAAATCTCTTATTTTTCTACAGCAGGAATTTTCCTTCTTAGTCGGCCAGTTTTTAGGAGTTACAGCAAAGATTATAAGTTTGATTTTTTCCCTTATCTTTTCTATATTCTTTTTAGGAAACAAGGAGTATTTCCATAAGCTGGCCAAGGAGATCTTAGATACCTTTTTATCTAAAAAATTAGCCAACGAGATAAAAGATCTGTCTAAAAAAATAGAAAGGGTATTTTTAGGATACCTTTCTGGAAAGACATTGGATTCCATGATCATAGGAGGAATCGCCATGGTTGGGTTGACCATCCTGCACATCCCCTATGTTATTCTCCTTGGAATTTTTATCACTATATTCAATTTTGTTCCCTATGTAGGTCCCTTTATAGGGATTATTTTAGGAGGAACTATCGCATTATTTGCCAACCCCAGCAACACCCTTGTGGTTATAATTTTTTTGGCGTTGCTGCAGCAATTTGATGCATGGGTTTTAGAGCCCAAGATCTTAGGAAACAGCCTAAACCTCAGTATGTTTTGGACCATTGCAGCGGTTACCCTTGGAGGCAGTGTTTGGGGTGCTCTGGGAATCATCATAGCCATCCCTAGTTTTGCTCTGATAAAAGAACTCTATCTAATAAAGAGCACTAAAGAAAACTCTGTCGATATAGAGTTGGATCAGCCTAAAAAGAAGAAATAAAAAGGTCGGGAATCTCCGGCCTTTTTTCTCTACATAAACAATAATAAATGAAATAAACTAAAATTTTTATTTCTAAAAAACGGAGGCCAATATGAAAATTATATTTTCACCTGCAAAATCTATGGATTTTTCAAATTCCATGAAAGATCCCCTTAAAATAAAATTTACCGATAAAACAAATCTTCTTTTAAAAAGCTTAAAAACTCTGTCTCTGGATGAAATAGCCAAAATAATGAAGATCAAGGGAAATACCTTAAATCATGTGAAGGAGATCTACGAAAACTTTGAAAATGCCAATACTAAAAAAGCCATAACAGCTTACAACGGAGTATCATTTAAACAGCTGGATTTAGCTGATTATCACGAAGAGGAATTTGCATTTTTAGACAACCACCTTCTCATCCTTTCGGCCCTCTACGGGGTAGTAGAACCCTCTAACCTTATAAAGGAATACAGATTGGATATGAATATGAAACTCCTAAAGGATCGGAATTTATACAATTTCTGGAAAAATGAAGTGAATGAATATTTCAAAAATGATGAATTCATCTTAAATTTAGCTTCTAAAGAATTTTCTAAACTCATAGAAAAACCCATGGTGACTATAGATTTCAAAAAAAAAAAAGGAGCCCTCTATAAGTCGGTGAGTGCTTATTCTAAAAAAGCAAGAGGTATGATGCTAGACTATATAATAAAAAACAAGATCACCTCTATGGAAAAGGTCAAAAAATTTAATTTAGACGGGTATTCTTTAAATGAAAAATTGTCCGATAAATTTAATTTGATTTTTACAAGATGATATAATTTTCATGATATAATAAAATATAAATACACTATAAAATTTAAAAATCAGGAGGAATATATGTTTAAAGTAGAAGTTGGAAAGGGACCCCTTATGTTTATGTCCTACTCTAGAATAATGAAAGAGGTTACAGGAGAAGCTCAGGTTGAAGAGGTTAAAGATTCATACTATGCTATCTTATACGACTTTGGAATGCCCATTGGATGTGGTAGGATGAAGATCGAAGATACTCTTTACATTATAGATAATATTAAAATATTTAAGGAGTTCAGTACCCAGGGACTTATCGAAGATATTTCGAATCAGCTCCTAAAGAAAGCTAAATCTATTGGTCTTGAGGAAAAAAACTAATGAAAAAGATCATAACTCTGTTTTTTTTAATAACCTGTCTGACCTTTGCCATTCCGGATTTTGAAAGTTTAGGATGGGGATTCACCATAGATGCCATCAAAGGTTTCTATCCTGAGGTGGAAAGTGAATTTACAACTAGCAGTGACGTCACAAAGTATAACCACTATCCCAAGGGTACAAATATAGGTAAGATAGTCTTTTATCTCGTGAATAACCAACTCTATAAGATAGTAACGGTCTTTGATCCGACTAAGGTCAGATCAGCTGATGTGGAAGGGCTGTTCAAAGATTACTCAGAAAAATGGGGAGAACCAAATTCCACTCCCTTTGAAGAAATTTATGACAATTTTTCTATCAGGGGAAATGAACACACCTGGATCGTAGATTCTACCTATGTTTCATTCATTGGGCAGGATTATTTTGACAGTAATAACAACCTAACCGATTCGAAATTAATGGTTGAATACGGTCTGATCGACCCGACTAAAAGGGAAAAAAAATCATCTTTAAACAATTTGATTTTAGATAAAAAATAAATAGATCATGGGGGGAGAAAAATGAAATATCAAGAAGCATTGGATTATGTAATCGACAAGTTAGAGGAACTCAGTAATTATGACTATGCATCATCGATTATTTACTGGGATTTAGAAACTGGAGCACCCAAAGAGGGGATCAGAAAAGCTTCTAAAGTCTTAGGATTTTACAGCGGTGAATCTCATAAAATTTTAACCGATCACAAATTCAATAAAAATTTAGATCTTTTACTTAAAAATCTGGAACTTTTAGATCCTATCCATAAAAAAATTATCATTGAAACTAAGAAAGATATCGACAATATAAAAAAAATACCACTAAACGAGTATAAAGAGTACAGTGAACTTCTATCAAAGGCTCAGCCCATATGGGCTGAAGCCCGGGAGAAAAACAATTTTTCATTATTTTTACCCTACTTAAAGAAGATCATCCAGTACAAACAAAAATATGTAAACTATAAGGGGTATAAAGAACATCCCTATGACGCTGTTCTAGATGACTATGAGCCTGGAATAACCGTCAAGCAGCTGGATCTATTCTTTGAAAATTTAAAGGATAAACTTGTTCCCCTTATCTTAAAGATCAACCAAAAGAAAGATTTTATATCCGACCATCTTTTAAAACTGGACTATTCTGTGGAAAAACAAAAAGAATTTTCTATTTTCATAGCAAAATACCTTGGATTTGATTTCGAAAGAGGTTTATTAAAAGAAAGTGCACACCCATTTTCTATGGGACTCAATAAATATGATGTAAGGATGACTACCAGATATTTCTTAAATGATTTACAGCCATCTCTTTTCGGGACTATCCATGAATCAGGTCACTCCCTCTATGAACAAAATATAGGCGAGGACATATGGGAAACCAGGTTAGGCGCTGGAAACTCCATGGGTATCCATGAGTCTCAATCCAGATTATATGAAAATTTAATTGCCAGAAGTCTGGAATTCTGGATCCCCATCTATCCGAAGTTACAGGAGACCTTCCCTGAAAATCTGAAAGATGTCACTCTGGAAGAATTTTATAAAGCTATCAACAAGAGCCAGTCTGACCTGATTAGAGTTGAAGCCGATGAACTGACTTATTCATTGCATATCATCCTAAGATATGAGATCGAGAAGGAACTCATTGAAGGTAAGATCATGCCTGAGGATCTGCCAAAAATTTGGAACGAACGTATGGAAAAATATTTAGGAGTAACTCCTCCTAACGACTCTGATGGTGTTCTGCAGGATGTTCATTGGGCTGCGGGATTATTCGGGTATTTTCCATCCTATGCTCTTGGGAGTGCCAACGCTTCCCAAATAATGAACACAATGAGAAATAAATTAGATGTAGATACCATCTTAAAAGAGGGGAAATTGGAAAAAATCAAAGAATATTTGGGACAAAACATCCATAAATACGGGAAATTAAAGGATCCCAACGAAATTATGGAGATCGCCACTGGAGAAACCCCTAATTCAAAATATTATGTAGACTACTTAATCGAAAAATACAGCAGGCTCTATGAAGTATAAGCTAAAAGCTTTTACAATCAAAAGACCACTAGAAAATTCTAGTGGTCTTTTTTTATGCCTTTCTTAATTTATGAGAGTGATAAAACGATGTCTACTCACCCATAAATAATTCGATATCATCCTCAACAGATCCGATTCCTGCTATTCCAAAGTTTTTAACCAGTACATCTGCAACTGTCGGAGATAAGAATCCCGGTAATGTAGGTCCTAAATGGATATTCTTTACACCTAGGTGTAATAGAGCCAACAATACGATTACTGCTTTTTGCTCATACCATGCAATGTTATATGCAATTGGCAATTCATTTACATCTTCTAACTCAAATACTTCTTTTAATTTGAGAGCTATAAGAGCCAGTGAGTAGGAGTCATTACATTGTCCTGCATCCAGTACTCTAGGGATTCCGCCGATATCTCCTAAATTTAATTTGTTATATCTAAACTTAGCACAACCTGCTGTCAAGATTACCGTATCCTTCGGTAATTTTTCAGCAAATTCTGTATAATAATCTCTTGATTTCATCCTTCCATCACAACCTGCCATTACGAAGAACTTTTTGATTGCACCGCTCTTAACTGCATCTACCACTTTATCTGCCAGTGCAAATACCTGCTCGTGGGCAAATCCGCCTACGATCGCTCCCTCTTCAATCTGAGTAGGAGCCTTACATGTTTTAGCCATCTCTATTACTTTAGAGAAGTTTTTTGTCCCGTCTGCATTTACTGCAATTCTCTCCCATCCTGGGTATCCTGCAGCATTTGTAGTAAATACCTTCCCGTCATAGGATGCTCCCACCTTAGGAGGTACTATACAGTTAGTTGTAAAGATTATAGGTCCGTTGAAAGTTTCAAACTCCTCTTTTTGTTTCCACCATGAATTCCCATAGTTCCCTACCAGATGCTTAAATTTCTTGAGCTTTGGATAGTAGTGAGTAGGCAGCATCTCTGAATGGGTATAGACATCTATACCTGCTCCCTCTGTCTGCTCCAATAACTGTACCATGTCGTTGAGATCATGCCCCGATACCAAGATTCCCGGATTAGTTCCTACACCTATATTAACCTCTGTTATTTCAGGATTTCCAAATGTTCCAGAGTTTGCACTATCCAAGAGAGCCATTGCTTCTACCCCATATTTTCCGGTTTCTAATACCAATGCCACTAAATCATCCACCGATAGAGTGTCATCCAATGTAGAAGCCAATGCTTTTTCCATAAACATTACTATTTCTTTATTTTTATACCCTAAATTATTGGCATGTTCATAGTAAGCAGCCATTCCTTTCAGTCCGTATATTGTAAGTTCCCTCAGAGATCTTACATCTTCATTTTCAGTGGACAGTACTCCTACACTCAGAGCTTTTTCCTGCATCTCTTCTATGGTGTCTACTGTAAATGTAAGTACATCATGATCAGCTAACCTCTTAGGTACACATCCACCCTCTTTTAATCCCTCTCTGATTTCAAGACCTTTTCTGATCTCCACTGCAATGGCATCATCATCAAAGTTTGCATTGGTAATAGTAGTAAACAATGAATTAGCAATAAAATAATCTACTCCCTTACATACCTCACAGTCATCTCTATGCTCTAACGGATATCCCTCCCTCAAGATTGAAATCCCTTTTAAGGTATATATCAGCAGGTCTTGTAAATTAGCTGTTTCAGGTTGTTTTCCACAGACTCCTACTACTGTACATCCTGTCCCCTTTGCCGTTTCCTGACATTGATAACAAAACATCGGTACCTTATCATCTTTTACAAGGATGTGCTTTGCTTCCTCTTTGACTTCCTTGACCAATTCTTTTTCCTTTGCAAAAAACCTTTTTAATCTATCCCATGCCATCTCATATCCCCTCCATCAAAATTAATATATCGTTCCAATATATACGGATATAATTTAATATTCCTTTTTATTTTTTATATTCTGAACTGTCCAGGTTAAACCTTAGTAAAATAATAAAAAATAATAAGAGAAATATCATTAGGATGGGAATATTTTTTATAATGTCAATATATAGTTTCAGTTGAAAAATAAAGAAAGACCCAGATAAAATCCAGATCTTCCATTCTATAACTATTAAATTACTCACCCATAAATAATTTGATATCGTCCTCAACAGATCCGATTCCTGCTATTCCAAAGTTTTCAACTAATACGTTTACTACTGCCGGAGATAAGAATCCTGGTAATGTTGGCCCTAAGTGGATATTCTTTACACCTAAGTGTAATAGAGCTAATAATACGATTACTGCTTTTTGCTCGTACCATGCAATATTGTACGCGATTGGTAATTCATTTACATCGTTTAATTCAAATACTTCTTTTAATTTAAGAGCTATTAAAGCTAAAGAGTAAGAGTCGTTACATTGTCCTGCATCTAATACTCTAGGAATCCCGCCGATATCTCCTAAATCTAATTTGTTGTATCTATATTTTGCACAACCTGCCGTTAAGATTACTGTATCTTTTGGTAATTTATCTGCAAACTCTGTATAATAATCTCTTGATTTCATTCTTCCGTCACAACCTGCCATTACAAAGAACTTCTTGATTGCTCCAGTTTTAACTGCATCTACTACTTTATCAGCTAATGCAAATACCTGCTCATGAGCAAA
>CAZUGM010000032.1:0-14321 GCA_964619915.1 uncultured Fusobacteriaceae bacterium
AGACAGAGGTAGAAGTGATCGGCAAGGGTGAATCGATGCCGTTAGGAGAAGATCACAACGCTAACAGAAGGGTTGAAATAGAGATAGAAAAATAATTATGTGAGTTAATATTTTAAGGTATTTTTATTGGGAGAATTTTCTTTTTCTTTTAAAACATGTGATATAATTATACCGCTATCATATGTTAATATGATGTTTTGAAATATGTTAACAGGTGGTAATCTTGAGATAAAAGGACTGATTCGATGTTGAAAAAAGAAATAAAAAAGATGGATATATTATCATTGGCAATTGGGGCAATCATAGGAACTGGAGCTTTTATCCTCCCGGGGACTACGTTTTTGAAAGCGGGGATGATAAATTCGATTATAGCTATCCTTATGGGTGGACTTATAATGGTTGGGATTGAAAAAAATTACGGTTACCTTCTTCATAAATTTCCAGTAGCTGGAGGAGAATATGCATTTACCTATGACGCATTTGGATGGAAACATGCACTGACATGCGGGTGGTTTCTAACCCTGGCATATTCAAGTTTAGTTCCCTTTAATGCTACAGGTCTGGCTTTTGTTGCAAAATTTATAATGCCGGGAGTTCTGAAGGTTGGCTATCTGTATACCATAGCGGGATCGAGTATATATTTGGGAGAGATAGGAATAGCAGTAGCTGCTCTCTGTTTTTTTGCTTATTTAAATATCAAAGGGGTGAAATTAGCCTCGAATTTTCAAAATATAATGGTCCTTTTGCTGGTAGGGATAGTATTTTTATTTTTAAGTCTGGCCATAGCCAAAGCAGGGATAGATAATTCATATACATCTACCTTCCTTACAGGCCAGAAGATTACTCTGTCTAATATATTAAAGGTTTTATCTATTGCTCCAATGCTGTTTGTAGGGTTTGACTGTATCCCCCAGGTAGCAGAGGAACTAAATTTTGAGGCTAAAGAAGCTTCTAGATTAGCGGTGTTTTCTATTTTAATCGGAGCTTTAATCTATTGTTCGATCTTGTTTTTCACAAGTTTTGGGATAACTCTGGAAGAGGTTACAAGTGGAGAAATAACGTGGGCAACTGGGCATACAGTTGAATATTATTTTGGTAAGATCGGATTATGGTCCCTTGGGATAGCTTTACTTTCGGCTATCGTAGCAGGAATAAATGGATTTTATATGGCTGCCAGCAGATTATTGTTTGCTATGTCCAGGGGAAAGATACTGCCGGAATTCTTTGGTGTATTAGATCCTAAATACCACACTCCTAAAAATGCTGTCCTGTTTATCTTGGGAATATCATTGATTGCACCGTGGTTTGGGAGGAATGTACTGGGGTGGATAGTAGGGACTTCCAGTGTAGGAGCATCTATAGGATATCTGTATACAAGTTTATCTTCCTATAAACTATACAGGGAAGAATATAATAAGATCTATCTGCCATCTATATTCGGTTCTGTAGCTGGAATAGTCTTCTTGATCTTATTGCTGGTGCCTGGATTAAACAGTTCATTGTCTATGCCGTCGGCAATTATAGTAATTGTGTGGGGGCTTATAGGTTTGTCATTTTATAAATTTTATGACCTAAAGGTAGTGCACTATACTGTGGAAGAGTTGGACGAATTGATTCTAAACAGGGATTCCGAGGGGAATTTCAAGGAGAAACAAAACGTATAATTAATTACTAGATAGTATATGTACAAAATAGGGGGATATTTCATGATAGAAGAAGTTTTCAAGATGTCAACAGGAGATAAAACTGTGGTAGAAAAATTGATTTTAGATGAGGATTTAAACTATATTCATATGGTATTTGAAAAGGGGAAGGGGCTGCCTTTACACTATTCAAATGCAGTGGTACATATGACGGTTCTCAGGGGAAGGTTATCTATAACTTTAGGAGATGAAGAAACTAAAGGATATGAAAAAGGGACTCTTTTAAGGATTCCATATGATATAAAGATGAATGTTAGAAATGAAGATGATGAGGTTTTAGAGCTCATAGTTATAAAAGCTCCAGGGGCGAAGCATCCGGTAAAATATGCAAGATGATTCTTTAGAGGGGACCCCCCCTCTTTTTTTATTATCTAGGAAACTATACCTGCAAGGGGCATTACAAAAATACTATCTTTTTATTTTATAAACATGGGATTTTGAGATAAAATTTATAAAAATCTAAATTATGCTTATCTGGATGCAGCGTCACGTTGCTTTTTTATGTCAATTAAAACTTTCTTTAAATTTAAAATTTAGAACTGAAGTTATCCAAAGATTGAAAAAGCTTAGACTTTTTGATATAATAGGCTTTAATGGATATTTAAATTAGAATTTTTTAAAAGTGGAGAGAGTGATGTACGATAAATTTATTAGTAAAAGTGAAGAACGGGTAGAAGTTTATTTTAGACTGAGATTTTTTGAAAAAAAATCTTATATAGAGATAGTGGATAAAAAAGGAGATGAAATAAGTCTTCCAATGACACCTATCCAAACAGATAAAAATACTTTAGAAATTATTTCTAATTTGGAACTTATAAACGAGCATAACTATTTTAATATATCGTGGGAAAATGAGGATAACCTGATTTATTTAGAAGAAAACCCACATCTATTTGAACTATTAAGAAAGAGTAAATACTTTGTCACAGAGGATTTTAAAGGAATTAGTATCAGGGAGAATAAAAGAAAAATAACCCTAAAACTGGAAAAATCCAAGGAAAAAATAGAGGTCAAATTAATATTAGACGGTAAGTATGAAACTTTTGAATTTCTGACTGAAAATTATGTCATAAGAAAAAATAAGATCTATCACATTGAGGATATAGGAGAAAATTACCTCAGTGCGTTGGAACTAAATACACAGATAGATATAAAAGAGATGGAGAGATTTTTGACTATAACCAACTCTTATTTTGATAATTTAAATGTAGAATATGAGGATTACAGGGTAGAAAAATTAAATAAAAAATCATTTGTACCGCGAATCATAATAGAAAAAATTTCTAAGGATAGAAGTTTATATCTTAAATTTGGTTTTGAGATATCTACCATGACCTATAACATGTTAAAAAAAGATGATATTAAAACAGTGGTATTATTAAATTCATTGGAGAAAGTAATATCAATCTGTGATATAGATATATCTACCATGTCTGAAAGTATGGAAGACGTGATAAAAATATTGGTGAAATACCAAAGAAAGTTAAAATTAAAGGAAAGTTACTATGTAGAGGAAAATCTCATTATTCTGCATGAAAAATTAGCCAAAGAATTTATAAGTAAGGAACTGCTCAATCTGGTTTCAAAATATAAATTTATAGGGACTGAAAAGTTAAAAACTTATAAGATAAAAACTGTTCAGCCTAAATTGATAGCTAAATTATCTCATTCAATTGACTTTTTAGAGGGAGATGCACACCTGGAGATAGAAGGGGAAAAATTTTCCATCCTGGATATAATTTCAAAATATAAAAAGGATTCATATGTTGTTTTAAGTGATGGAACTAATGCATTGATCAACAAAAAATATATAGAAAAATTGGAAAGGCTGTTTAAAAACAGTAAATCTTCTAAAGATGTCAAGGTATCTTTCTTTGATCTGCCCATAATAGAGGAGCTTATCGGGGAAAAAATATCTGGAGATGGGATGACCTATGGAAGGAAGATATTTGAGGGGTTAAATGAGATAGATACCCTAGATATACCTAGTGCAATGGTAGACGCGACACTAAGAAATTATCAGGAATACGGGTATAAATGGCTGTATTATATAACTGAAAATAAATTAGGGGGATGTCTGGCCGATGATATGGGTCTGGGGAAAACTATTCAGACTATAAGTATATTAGCCTATACATATCTGCATAAAAATCTGACGAAACCATCGCTGATTATCATGCCTAAAAGTTTAGTCTTTAACTGGGAAAATGAAATAAAAAAATTCTGTAAAGACCTCACTGTAGGGATCTATTATGGAAACAACAGAGATTTTAATGAGGTAAAAAACAAGAATATTATTCTCACTACCTATGGAACGGTGAGAAATGATGTTAAATTATTGACTAAGGAAAAATTTGAGTTGATAATATTGGATGAATCTCAGAATATAAAAAATATAACATCCCAGATAACAAAAGCTGTGATGTTATTAAACTCTGAAAAAAGATTAGCTCTCAGTGGAACCCCGGTGGAAAATAACCTGGGGGAACTTTATTCATTGTTTAGATTTTTAAACCCGCAGATGTTTGGAGGGATTGAAGATTTTAATAATTATTATGCTAATCCGATTCAAAAAGACAATGATTTAGAGATAATAGAGGAATTAAAGAAAAAAATATATCCATTTATCCTGAGAAGGATAAAAAAGCAGGTATTAAAAGATCTGCCGGATAAGATCGAAAAAACTCTCTATGTGGAGATGAATGAACCGCAGAGAAAGTTATATGAGGAGAGAAGAAACTTTTACTACACCCTTATAAATGAAAAACTGTCTGAACACGGAATAGGAAAAAGTCAGATATTTATCCTGCAGGCATTGAATGAGCTGCGTCAGATAGCCAGCTGCCCGGAAACTAAAAGTGATGGTTTGGTGAGATCGGCGAAATTGGAGATATTGGTAAATAATATCCTGGAAGCAGTAAAGAATGGGCATAAGGTGCTGGTTTTTACAAACTATATTAACTCTATAGACAATATATGTGAGGAACTGGTAAATCATGGAATAAATCATATATCTATGACAGGTGCCACGAAAAACAGGCAGGAGTTAGTGGAAAAATTCCAGACATCAAAGGAATGTAAGGTGTTTATCATGACATTAAAAACAGGAGGAGTAGGGCTGAACCTGACTGCTGCTGATAAGATATTTATCTATGATCCATGGTGGAATAAGACGGCAGAGGATCAGGCTGTGGATAGAAGTTACCGTATGGGACAGGACAGGACAGTATTTGCTTATAAACTTATTACAAAGGGAACGATAGAAGAAAAGATGCTTAGTTTACAGATGGAAAAAAATAAATTATTTAATAGTCTTATAACTACAGATACTGTTGCAGTTAAAAGTCTAAGTGAGTCTGATATTGAATATATGTTAGGAGTGTAATTAAAAATGGGGATAAGCAGAGATAAATTTAAAAATTCGATTACAAATTTTTATACAAAAGACGGGATCTATAGTTTGTACAAGGAATATTTTATAGACTGGATAGCAGATGGACATATTGGTCTTCATTTGGATATATTTGAAGTATCCCTGTTATCGGAAACATCAAATAAATCGGTATTTGTAGATTTACTGGAGGAAGCTTTCTATAAAAAAGAAACCTTTGTAAATATATTTAACAGCTTAGAAGACGGAGTCAAAGAGATATTTAGAAGTATTATCTGGAGCGGAAAATATATCCTGGAAGAATCACAGATAGAGGAGTTCTTTGAAAAGGAACATACCTATGAAACCAGTGAAAATTTAAAGAATAAATATAAATTTTTTCACTATAAAAAAAATAAAATAGCTAAAGAAGGGCCTGGATACCTGTATTTAGACAATGATATCATCAGGAAAATAAGACCTCATTGCCCGAATAAGGTGAGGGATTATTTTATCCATCCGATAGAAAATCCGATCTATGCTTATAAACATAACTCTGAGGAGGAGATATGTAAAAAATATAGTCTGTACTATAATTTTTACAGCCAGGGAAATATAAAACTTTCTACCAGTCTAAAACTCCTCAAAGAAAGTAAGAGAGATATGCAGAAATACTGTGATATTTCAGAATTCTACAGTGAAAATAAAGATTTGGATTACTTAAAAACAGAAACTATGGGACTGTTATTCTACCTGATCAAAGATGAATACCTTATCCCGGAAAACTTTAAAATGGATAAATTTAAGTATATTATAAATGAATTCTTTAACGGGAAGCTCACAAAAAATGACGGGTATGAGTATACGACTAAATACCTGAATTATTTAAAGGGTGTAAAAAATATAAAGAAAACGGAGAATTTAACCAGATCACTTGAGACTATAGTGAAATTAATTATGGAACTGCCTTCGGAAAAGACCATAAGTATCTCAAATATTATAAACTATCTGGTTTACAGAGATGAATTTTTAGATATTATCGAGTTAAAAGATGTATATGACTATGTATATATAAATGAATCAAACTATGGAAGAACTAGAATATCTCAGTACGATGAATATCATAAATATATCATTGAACCCTTTGTAAAATCGATATTTTTCCTTTTAGGAAGTTTGGGACTATTTACCCTTTATTATGATCTGCCTAGCGGTAACAATGGATTGTATCTAAAGAATAATTATTTATCGAAATATGACGGGCTGAAATATATAGAATTGACGAAATTAGGAGAATATGTCTTAGGGCGTGAAGAGGATTATGCATTCACAGAGGAAAATGAAGACGCAGAGATAGTCTATGATGAAGATCTTCTTTTGATAACTATCATTGGATCAGCCCCTATAATGTCTATGTTTTTAGAAAAAGTATCTGTCAAGATCGGTGAAAATAAATATAGGATGGATAAAGGACGGTTCTTAAAAGGAATTGCAACAATAAAAGAGTTAGAGGAAAGGATAAAAGAATTTAAAAATAAATTTTATAAAGACCTGCCTCAAGTCTGGGAGACTTTCTTTGATGAACTGAGGTCTAAAGTGAACTGTCTGACTCATGAATCTGATATAAAAGTTTTTAAGGTTAAACAGGACAAAGAATTTTTTAGAATTCTGGCAACAGAAAGTAAGTTAAAGGAATATATATTAAAAGCAGAAGGTTTTTATATCCTTATAAAGGAAGAGAATGTATGTAAGGTTAAAACTATTCTGTCAAAATATGGTTATTTTAACGAAATAGAATAAGATGGGAAAAAGATAAAGATCCAGAGATATTAATAGCTCTGGATCTTTTCTTTTTATTAGTAATAGATTGACAAAATAGTTGTTATTGTTTACAATGTGGGTCATCAATGTAAAGGTGACAAAAATAGTAAAAAATGTTTCTTTAATAGGAGGGAAAAAATGGCAGGAATTATCAGTGATCTGTTTGGATGGGATAAACATCTTGAAGTAGATAAAGATGGAGCATTAGATCTTATAGGAGATGATGCAATCGTAATTGATGTAAGGAATGAAAGGAAAAGAAATAAGGTTGAGGCTATCTTTGATGAAACTATCAATGTTGAATTTAATGAATTCGAAACAAAGATCAAAGAACTTTTAGAAAAAAAAGAAATAGCTAAAGATGATTCATATGTAGTGTTCTGTACAACGGGAGCTAAAGGTCTAAAAGCTGTAAAGATCCTTAGAAAATATGGATTTGAAAAATCATTTAACATGAAATACGGTACTAATGCATGGCATGCAAATGATGATGGATGCGGTACATGATAAAACAAAAAGTCTAGGTTAGACTTAAAATAATAAAAAAATAATAAATTAAAAAAATTTTAATCATGTGAAAATTTTTAGGGAGGGTTATATATATGCAAATTTTAAATATACTTATTATGGCAATATTAGTATATGTGCTGGCTTGGATGCAGAAATCATATAAGTCATTTACAAACAGAGTATTTAGTGGATTGGGATTAGGGATAGTATTTGGTGTGTCTATGCAGGTTTTTTATGGGCAGGGGTCGGAGATAATCTCAAATACACTACAATGGACCAACATAATAGGTAGTGGGTATGTTTCTCTATTAAAGATGATTGTTATTCCTCTAATAATGGTATCTATAGCTTCATCTGTTATCAATGCAGAGGAATCTGAAAATAGTTCTATAGCTAAGATGAGTACGACTATCATTGGATTATTATTGGTGACTTGTGGTATAGCTGCCCTCATATCTATATTTACATCTTTAGCATTTAATCTGAGTGCAGAAGGGTTGATATCAGGAGCTAAAGAAGCTGCCAGAATGAGTTATTTAGAAGGAAAAGCTGGAGATGTCAGCAATACTTCTTCATTGATTAATCAAATTGTTGGAATTATTCCAGACAATCCATTTAAAGCTATGACCGGTGCAGGAAATAACTCAACAATCGGTGTAGTTATCTTCTCAGCATTAGTCGGGATAGCTATAAGAAAGATCAAAAAGAAGGATAAGAAGACTTTTGAATTAATTCAAAGTGGTATAAATGCAGCTCAGGCAGTTGTATTAAAGTTGGTACAGATGGTATTAGGACTTACTCCATATGGTGTATTAGCCCTGATGACTAAGGTATGTGCAAGCTCTAACTTTGTAGAAATTTCAAGACTGGGTAATTTCGTTGTAGCTACCTATGTTGCTTTAGCACTTATGTTTGGAGTTCACTTAGTGATGATTATGCTGTGTGGGGTATCACCAATAATTTTCCTGAAGAAGGCATGGACAGTATTGACCTTTGCGTTTACATCTAGAACATCTGCTGGAAGTATTCCGATGAATATTGACTGTCAGACAAAAAAATTAGGAGTACCTAATTCTATTGCAAGTATGTCAGCTGGAATTGGAGCTACTGTTGGACAAAACGGCTGCGGGGGAGTATACCCGGCTATGTTAGCTGTAATGATAGCTACTGCTACTGGTATAAATGTATTGGAACCGGCATTCTTTGTGAAATTAGTAATAGTTGTAATGATAGCTTCCCTTGGAGGAGCCGGGATCGGCGGAGGAGCTACAATAGCTGCATCGATCGTACTGCCTATCATGGGATTGCCTATTGAATTGGTTGGATTATTAATAGCTATTGAGCCTATTTTAGACCAGGGTAGAACTGCTTTAAATGTATCGGGAGCTATGGCTACTGGCGTTGTAACAGCAAAGTTACTGAACTCTTTGGATAAAGAGATATACAATGACGGTGAAGGGAAGGCCGTATTGAACAGGGGATAATAATAAAATGGAAGCAGAAAATCTGCTTCCATTTTATTATTATCCGGGAAATTGAAAAACTTATAAAGTTATAAATTATGCCTATCTGGACACGACAACGTCTTGCTATATATCGCTTAAAACTTTTACGACCTTCCCTACAACTTTGAGATCTTCCCCGGGACCTATAAAAATAGGAGGGTAGTTGGGGTTATCACTGATAAGAGCCACATATGACTCCGTAACTTTCAGTCTTTTTACAAAGGCTTCATCGTTTATGAAAAAAGCTCCGATATCTCCATTTCTTACCTCAACTTCTTTTTTAGCAATAATTATAGAGCCGTCTTTAATGGTCGGTTCCATAGAATCCCCCCATACATTCACTGCAAAAATATTACCGTGATTTCTTATTCCAGGGATGGTGAGATATTCTGTAACCTCCTGATCTCCTAAGACCCCGATGCCTGCACTGATTCTTTCAAAGACCGGGATTTGGTCATCAATGGAGATGGAATTATTTTCAGAGATAGATGAATTTCCTCTGAGGTAGCTGATCTCCTTATCTTTTCTATCCAGTTCATCTTTTATCAGCTGAGGAGTTCTTTCGAAAGCGGCTAAGAATTTTAGATATTCAACCTCTTCCTCATTTAACATAAGGCCTACGGAGAATTTTTCTAAAACTTCTTCACTTGGCGGGTTTTTTAATTCCCCCCTCTCTATATTATTAAAATAAGATTGCGTTATCCCAATGGATTTAGCAAATTTATTTTGACTTAGATTTAATTCTATTCGTTTATTTTTTATAAATTTATTAAAAGTCATGGTAGATATCAACTCCCTATATATTGTTATAGTTAATTATAACCTCAATCTGTAAATATTACAAATGATGATTTAGATTATTCCCCTGGATCATGGATTATTTTTTGTACAGGTAATATTTAAATTTAAAGGTATATTATGTTAAACTAAAAGGGAGTTGATGAATTTGGAAATTTTATTTTGGCATGGTTATCTTTTACACGGTAGTGGCAGTAATATTTTTGCATTGAATATAGTGGAAGAATTTGTAAAAGCAAATAATGTGTATCTATTTTCCCAGGAAAGAAACTGGGACGGAATAGAAGGAATTAGTTCCCATTGGACAATGGATGCTGATCAAAATATATCTATAAAAACAAAATTTAAAGAGAGTGGATTTGTAGGAGTAACCCCTTATATAGGTGATCTTCTACCTGTATTTGTATACGATGATTATGATGGATTTAAAGTTAAAACATTTGATAAATTGACCGATGAAGAGTTAGAAAAATATATAGATTTAAATGTAAGGGCGATGATTAGCTTTTTAGAAAAAAATAAGGTAGATATAATCTACTGTAATCATTTTGCTATAGCTCCATATATAATGAAAAAAGTACAGGAAAAAACAGGGGTTCCTTATGTAGTTATAGGCCATGGGAGTTCATTAAATTATATTGTAAGCAGAGATAAAAGATATATGGAGATGTCCTATGAAGGATTTTTGGATTCTAAAAATGTAGTTGTCCAGAGTGAATATATCAGAGGGAGATCTTGTGAAATTTATGAAAAAACAGATTTTTTCAGGGATTCCAGATTTCGAATAATTCCTTCAGGGGTTAATTTTGAACAATTTAATAGATTGATGAAAGATGAAGAGATAAAAAATATTATAGAGGAAAAGGTTCATTTTTCCAATGGACCATTAAAAAAAATATATGATGAAAGTTATGAGAAAATAAAAAAATTAGAGGATATAAAGAAGATAAAAAAAATTACAGATGAGACAGAAAATAAGATAGAATATAGGGATGTAGACAGAGATCTCCTGTCTAAGTTATCTGAGGATCCAAAAGGAAAAAATAAGATCCTGTATATAGGGAAACTAATAATTTCCAAGGGAGTACATATTCTGTTGATGAGTTTACCCTATATTTTTCAAAAAAATCCGACTATAAATGTAACTATTGTAGGTTATGGGAAGTTTAGACCGGCTTTAGAGATTTTGTTGAGGGGGTTAATAGAGGGAAATAGAGGGTTATTGGAAACTATTATAGAAAAAGGATGTTATTTAGAAGAAAAAAAATCCGGGAAGCTGGAATATCTATCAAAATTTTGGAATTCATTAAAAGCTGATGGCAGATTAGAAAATTATCTAGAATTAGCTAAAAAAATAGATATGGAAAGGGTCGTATTTTTAGGTAAATTAGATCATGATACCCTGCCTCATATAATAAAAAAACATAGTGTAATAATAGTTCCATCTATTTTCCCTGAATCTTTTGGAATGGTAAGTATAGAGGGGATGTCCCAGGGATTAATCCCTGTAGTTTTTAATCATTCAGGATTAAAAGAAGTTATTCCTTTTAAAGACAGTTTAGTGGATCTAGATGGTGAAGCTGTAAACAATCTGGAGAAAATAATAAATTTAAATTTAGAAAAATTAGAGAAAATTCCAGATATAAATAAAAAATTTATAATGGAAAGTGAAAAATATTCTTTTGAATCGGTAGCGAAAAGATTACTCGATCTAAGATAAAAAAAGGAGTCAGCAGTGGTATAGGGAAGCCATAAAGGAAGTATGTAAAGCTTTTGTGGAGGAAAGCATCAGGATGGATAAAGTATGTAGGGGTGGTTGTAGCATTGAAAATAAAGGAATTTCATGCTATAATTTTCTGAATAAAAATAAAATAAAAGCGTTATTTAGAGGGGAAAATAGAAGGTAATTATGGTGGAATAAAATAGAGAGTATAGGTGGTAGATATGGATATTTTAGAGATTAAAAGGGAAATGACAGAAGTTAAAGAAAAATTAACTGGAATTAGGGGGCATCTTTGACTTAGAGAAAAAAAATGATGAGATAAAGGCACTGGAAAGTGAAACCCTGAAAGATGGATTTTGGAACGATAAGAAACAGAGTTCTAAAACAATTAAAAATTTAAATTCTTTAAAAGCAATTGTGGGAGAATATAATGATATATCTAATGGGATAGATGAATTAGATCTACTCATTGAATTTGTAGAAGCCGGGGAAGAGGAATTTGCAGAGGAACTGCAGATGAAGTTTTCTAAGCTCATAAAGAAAATAGAAAATTTTGATACCAGTCTGCTTTTAGACGGTGAATATGATGAAAATGGTGCTATCTTTACTATCCATGCAGGAGCAGGAGGAACAGAATCCTGTGACTGGGCAGAGATGCTCTACAGGATGTACAGTAGGTGGTTTAATTCTAAAGGGTATAAGGTGGAGGAACTTGACTATCAGGCCGGTGACCAGGTAGGAATAAAGTCCATTACTCTTTTAGTGAGCGGATCGAGAGCTTATGGGTATTTAAAAGGTGAAAAAGGGGTTCATAGATTAGTTAGAATATCTCCCTTTGATGCGGCTAAAAAAAGACACACATCTTTTGCCTCTATAGATGTATCCCCGGAAATCGATGATACTATTAATATCGAGATTGTTTCCAGTGATCTGAAGGTCGATACATTCAGAGCAGGAGGAGCAGGAGGACAGCATGTAAATACTACCGATTCAGCCGTAAGGATGACCCATCTTCCAACGGGAGTAGTTGTAGGATGCCAGAATGGTAGATCCCAGCTTCAAAACAGGGAAACTGCCCTAAAGATGTTAAAATCCAAATTATTGGAGATAGAGATGAAAAAAAGGGAAGATGAATTGAAAAAACTCCATGGTGAACAGTCTGAGAACAGCTGGGGGAACCAGATAAGGTCCTATGTATTCCAGCCATATACCATGGTAAAGGATCACAGAACCAATACAGAAAGCGGAAATGTAAAAGCAGTTATGGATGGAGATATAGATAACTTTATAACTGGATATCTGAGATGGATAAAAAAATAAATTTAGGAGGAATATATATATGTGTAAAGAAATTAGAACGAGAATAGCACCTTCTCCAACAGGAGATCCCCATGTGGGAACAGCTTATATAGCTTTATTTAATTTAGCTATGGCTAAGAAAAACGGAGGTTCATTTTTACTTAGAATAGAGGATACAGACCAGACTAGAACAACTGCTGATTCAGAGAAACAAATATTTGATACTTTGAGATGGTTAGATCTAGGTTGGGATGAAGGTCCAGACGTAGGCGGAGATTATGGTCCATACAGACAATCTGAGAGATTTGATCTATATGGAAAATATGCTAAAGAATTGGTAGAAAAAGGGGAAGCTTACTACTGTTTCTGTACAAGAGACAGATTAGATAAATTAAGAGAAAGACAAAAAGCCATGAAAAAGGCTCCTGGATATGACGGGCACTGCAGATCATTATCTGAGGAAGAGATTGCAGCTAAATTAGAAGCCGGAGAGGAATATGTAATCAGACTTAAGATGCCATATGACGGTGAAACTGTGATAAAGGATGTTTTAAGAGGAGAAGTTAGATTTGAAAATAATAAGATCGATGACCAGATTTTATTAAAGGGTGACGGGTTCCCGACTTACCATTTAGCTAACGTAGTAGACGATCATTTAATGGGTATAACTCATGTTATAAGAGCGTAAGAATGTATTGCTTCTACTCCTAAACATATCCAAATGTATAAGGCTTTCGGATGGGATATGCCTGAATTTGTTCATATGCCACTACTTAGAAATGCAGATAGAACAAAGATCTCTAAGAGAAAAAATCCTGTATCATTAAATTACTACCTTGAAGAGGGTTATTTAAAAGAGGGAATGATCAACTTTTTAGGTCTTATGGGATACTCTGTAGGAGAAAATAAAGAGATCTTTACTTTAGATGAATTTATAGAGACTTTTGATATTACAAGAGTATCATTAGGAGGACCTATCTTTGATTTAGAAAAATTAGGATGGGTAAACAATCAGCATATGAGAATGAAGGACTTAACAGAATTAACTGAAATGTCTAAGAGATTCTTCGTTGAAAGAGGATTTGTATCTGAAAATGCAGATGAAAAAGAGATGAAAACTTTAGAGAGAGTAATCGATATCTTGAGAGAACCTGCAACTACTATGAAGGGATTAGCAGCATTAGCTGATATCTACTATGTAGATGAATTTAAACTCCCTGAAACAACTGAAGAGATGAGCAATAAGCAGAAAAAGCCTATCCAAAGATTACACAATGCTATAAAGGGTGAAGATGAGATAAAGGCTATAAAGTATTTCGTAGAGAAATTAGAGGCTGCCTCAGAGGAAATCTCTGTAGAGGAAGCTAAGGCTATGTTAACTGATACTTTAGAAGCTATGGGAACAGGGCCTGGTAAAGTATATATGCCTCTTAGAGCAGTAATTACTGGTCAAGGAAAGGGTGCTGAATTATACAATGTTATCTCTATCATAGGGAAAGCAAGAACTTTAGCTAGAATCCAAAATATGAACGAACAATATAAGATATACTAAAAAGAAAAAGGGAACTAATCCTAGGATTAGTTCCCTTTTT
>CAZUGM010000033.1:0-13775 GCA_964619915.1 uncultured Fusobacteriaceae bacterium
TTATTGTACCATGGGCACGAATTATTACAGAGTCCCCTTCACAAATTTCATCTCTTCCCTCCAGGACTTCTTCCTCTGTGACAACTATAATTCCCTTGGATTTTAGACGCTCTATCACCTGTTCATTATGAACTAACATCCCCAGCATATATACTTTTTGATCCGATTTTATGGTTTCCGCCAGTTCTACAGCTTCCTTCACACCAAAACAAAAACCCATCTTCTCCGCTCTTTTTAATATATAATTATTCTTCATTAAAGGTGTCTACTTCTACTAATTTTTTTAGTGCTTCCAGTGCTGCGCCTTCATCTTCACCGTCTGCTGTGATAGTCAATGTTCTTCCCTGTTCTGCAGCTAACAGCATAAGACCCATGATACTCTTACCGTTTATCTCCTCGTCGTCACAAATAACCATTATCTCTGAATCATATTCAGTGGCTATCTGCACAAACAATGAAGATGGTCTTGCATGGAGCCCCGCTTTATTTTTAATCTCTACGTCTATCGTTTTCAACTGTAATCACCTCTATATATTCTTTTAGAATCTCTTTAACTTCTTTTCCATTATTACAATTTAGTAATTTAGGTTTTAATTCATTTTGAAGGTCGCTTCTATTCAATCTTAAAATCGTCCTTTTTGCCATGGGTATATATGTAGATAACATACTGAACCTGTCTATTCCAAAACTCATAAGAGCTGCTATAGCCATTGGATCACTGGCCATCTCTCCGCAGACACTTATTTTTTTCTTTCGCCTTATGGCTTCTTCAGCTATATAGTTTATAGTCCGAAGAACTGCAGGTTCAAAATAATCATTCAGATAAGCCACATCGGCACTGAGCCTGTCTGCTGCCATAATATACTGGGTAAGATCATTGGTGCCCAGACTGAAGAAATCTACATACTCTGAAAATTTATCTATCAAAAATGCTGTGGAAGGTACCTCTACCATCACCCCTGTTTCTATATATCCTGCATATTCCAACCCCTCATTATCCAGTTCTTTCTTTACCGAAGCCAGTATTTTCTTTATCTGAATTATCTCCTGCAGATTAGATATCATAGGAAACATAACCTTGATTTTTCTACCCTTTGCAACCCTCAGGATTGCCCTTAACTGAGTCCTGAATATATTCTCGTGGGCCAGGGTAAATCTGATTCCTCTGAATCCTAAAAATGGATTTCCTTCAAAGGGCATCTCATAATAAGGGAGCTGTTTATCCGCTCCTATATCCAGAGTTCTTATGATAAGTTCCTTCTCACCCTCTAATTTTTCCACTTTTTTATATGCTCTTTCGTACAGCTCTATCTGCTGCTGTTCTGTAGGAAAAAATTTACTTTCCATATATAAAAATTCTGTCCTGAGAAGTCCCACACCATCTGCCATACTATCATTCAGTGACAGAAGATCTGTTATCCCTCCGATATTGGCATTTAAAATTATCTCTACACCATCTTCAGTTACAGCGGGCAGACCCTTTAATTTTTTATTCTCTTCCCTTATGGCCTGTAACTTTGCTTTTTCCCTCTTATATTCTATAATCTGCTGTTCTGTAGGATCTTTGATTACACAGGGTTCGCCTTTTCTGGTGTCTAATATTATCTTGTTTTTCCATTCCATCCGGGATACGTTTTTTACCCCCATAAGGGTAGGTATTCCAAAGGTCTTGGCCAGGATAGCTACATGGGAGGTTGCCCCGCTGTATTCAGTCACTATCCCCAACAAGTTTATCTTATCGTGGTGCATCTTAAATAATTCCGAAGGGAGGATCTCCTTGGTTACCAGGATCTTATTGTCCAATTCATGCAATTCACAGTTTTCAACCATCAACTGCCCTATTATCTTTTCACCGACATCTTGGATATCCACAGCTCTCTGCCTGTAGATTGGATCTTTCATATCTTTGAACATATCCACATAAAATTCCACTACATCTGCTACAATTTTTTCAATATTAACCAATTCATTTTTTAATCTTTTACCTATCTCTGATAATAATACCGGGTCATCTAATATCATAAGATGTACATTTAGGATCTTTAGATCATTACTTTTTACCTTTCCTTTTAACGATGATTTTAAAAATTTAAGCTCCTGCTTGGCCTCTCTTATAGCCACCTCAAATCTTTTCATCTCATCTTCTAACATATGGGGTTCTATCTTATATTCCTCAATTCCCATCTGCTTTTTTCCTCTTAGATATGGTTCCCCTATTACTATACCCTCAAAAATAGCCTTTCCCATTATCTTTTCCATATACTTACCCCTTTTAATTTATTATCTCTTATAATTATATTCCATTTTCATTGTTTTTTCAAGGAGTTCTCCAATTATCGTAAGAATGCACAACACTTGATATTATAAGTAATGTATTATCTTTTATTTTACTTTTTAAAGATAATAAATAAATAAAAAAATAGAGTTTTCAATTGAGAAAACTCTATCTTTATTGCTTACATATCTCTCGTTATAACTATGTTTACTCCTGTACCAAAGATATTTTCACTGACTATATCTCCCATCTTTACCGGAGATTTTACCTCTAAGGTATTTATCAAGTTCATACATTCAAAGTTTAATCCTTTAGGGATATCTCCTGCTGTTTTTACCGGCACCCTGTTGTGGATTCCACCTGATATCTTAATGGTAGAAGTTACCAAACGGGGAGGAGCAGTCAATTCTTTTTTACCGTATAAAGCCCCTCTAGGACATTGATTCCCTTTTGTGTTATAGTCATTTTGTTCGTCTACCTCTATATGACATCCCATTGGACAAACTATACATATTAGTTTTTTCATCTATTCTCCTCCTATCTCTTTATTGTAACTTCGATCTTATTTGTTTTAATTTTATCCATAAATACTTTTGGAATCATTATTTTTTCCATCTCTCCAGGAGCCATATGAGATTTTTTCAAACTCATTATTGTTTCATCTCCGCATTTCACCTCTAATTTTACATCCTTAAATACTTCCCTGACTCTCATAAATACTTCTAAACCTTTATCCACATTTTCTTTTCTGAATTTTTGAGGAACTGTATAGCTGACACCATTGGTTCCATCTATCTCTACAAATTCTTCATTTCTTTTAATTTCATTTTTTATATATTTAGCAGCATTGATTCCTGCTCTTCTAGATTCAGCACTTACGAAATCTACCAGGTCATGTACGTGAACTACATTTCCACATGCAAATATTCCCTCGATAGATGTTTCCATAGATTCATTTACAATAGGCCCTGATGTTCTTCTGTCCAGTACGATACCTGCATTTCTGGAAAGATCATTTTCCGGGATTAACCCTACAGATAATAACAGAGTATCTACATCATAGTTGATCTCAGTTCCTGGAATAGGTTTTCTGTTTTCGTCTACCTGTGCTACTGTTACTCTCTCTAGTCTACCCTCACCCTTTACATTTGTTACTGTATGGCTGAGTAGTAATGGTATATCATAATCTTCTAAACACTGTACTATATTACGAGTAAGCCCGCCTGAGTAAGGCATAAGTTCCACTACAGCTTCTACTTTTGCTCCCTCTAATGTCATCCTTCTGGCCATGATAAGTCCGATATCTCCAGATCCCAAGATCACAACTTTTTTTCCTACCATATATCCTTCCATATTTACAAATCTTTGGGCTGTACCTGCTGTAAATATTCCTGCCGGTCTGTCTCCCGGTATAGCGATAGCTCCCCTAGTTCTTTCCCTGCATCCCAAAGCCAGGATTATAGCTTGGGCTTCTATCTCCCTGTATCTTCTTGTCTGCACTTACGTCCAATACCATTGTATCCAATTTATATTCTATCCCCTGTTCAGCCATTTGATTTATAAATCTCTGGGCATATTCAGGCCCTGTAAGCTCCTCTTTGAACTCGTGTAATCCAAATCCATTGTGGATACACTGTTGTAAGATTCCTCCTAACTCATTGTCTCTTTCAATGATAAGTATCTCTTTAATTCCATTTTTTTTAGCTTCTATTGCTGCAGCCAGTCCTGCCGGCCCACCACCTAATACTACCACTTCATATTTCATCTATTTCCTCCAGAATTATAATTTGATTTTCTATCTTGTCCTTTAGATATTCCTTCTATATTAGAAAGGGATATCAGAAGACGGTCTTATTTTTTAGTTTCTCCAGTCAATATATATGAATCTGCCTTATCCAATACTATCTCTTCCAGACTTTTTCCTAATTCACGGGCTAAGATTTCTTGTATTCTTGGTCCACAGAATCCACCTTGGCATCTTCCCATTCCCGGTCTACATCTTTTCTTTACACCATCTACTGTAGTTGCTCCTACATTTCTATGAATAGAATCTACTATTTCACCCTCAGTTATATTTTCACATCTGCATATCATGTTTCCATATCTCTTGTCCTGGTTTATTAATTCTGCTTTTTTTTCAGCAGTTTCAGTTATAAATTCATAGTGTTTCTTTCTGTTAGGTTTAAATTCCTTGTTTAATTCTACATCTCCCAAGATATTTTTAGCTATCTCTGCCACATCTGCTGCAATAGCCGGTGCCGATGATAATCCCGGTGATTTTATCCCTGCTACATCTATAAATCCTTTCGCTCCCTCTACCTCTTCAATTATAAAGTCGTTTGTACTAGGCTGGGCTCTAAGTCCTGCAAAGTTTCTGATACCCTCTCTAAAGTTTAATTCCTTTATAGATTTCAGTGCATGTTCCCTTACAAAATCCAGTCTGTCTGCTGTAGTAGCTAAATTTTCTCTATCGCTTAGATCCTCAGCATCCGGTCCTGCCAATACATTTCCATGAACTGTAGGAGTTACTAAAACACCCTTTCCTAATTTAGTCGGACATTGGAATATAACATGGTTAACTAATTCTCCCTGTGTTTTATCCAATACGAAATATTGTCCCCTTCTAGGAGTTATCTTAAATGTTTCCTCTGCTACCATTCCATGGATCTTGTCTGCATATACTCCAGAAGCATTTATGATACATCTAGTTTCATAGTCTCTTTGATTTGTGATTACTCTGTATCCACCCTCTATCTTCTCTATATCCAAAACTTCTGTGTTTAAATCTAATTTAACACCGTTATCTACAGCATTTTCCAGTAGTGCTATAGTCATCTCCCATGGTCCTACTATTCCCCCTGTAGGAGCTAATAGTGCTGCAACTGCATCTTCATTTATTTTTGGTTCAACTTTTTTCAATTCATCTTTTTCAATTATTCTTACACCTGGAATCTTATTTTCTATTCCCCTTGCTAATAATTCCTCTATATGTCCTCTTTCCTCTTCACTGTTTGCAACTACCAATGATCCTATTCTTTTGAACGGAAAGTCTAATTCCTCACTTAATTTATCAAACATTGCATTTCCCAAGGCATTATATTTAGCCATCAAGGTTCCCTCTGTAGCGTCATATCCTGCATGTACAATGGCTGAATTTGCCTTAGTTGTTCCATTGGCTACATCTGTTTCCTTGTCCAATACCACCACATTCAGATTATATTTTGAAAGTTCCCTTGCTATAGATCCCCCTATTACTCCTGCTCCTACTATTAAAACGTCTTGCATTGCTACCTCCTTAAAAATAACTAAATCTAATTTTTATTTAAAAACAAAAATAGCTGAACAAAACAGAATACGTATACTCTGTTTTGTCCAGCTCTCTTCATCTCTAGCTTCTATTCAATTTATACCGTAATTATACACTATAACCTTTATTTTTACAATTTTTATTTAAAAAAATATATTCAACCTTATTTCAGACCCTTTTTTAATTAATTCTGGTCACACTTATGACCTCTTCAAACTTCCTTATAATGTTGAAAAAATATTTTGAACTTACATATTTAGGCAGTGAAAAGTGAATCACTTTCTTTATAATTACATGTTCCCCACCATCTATCTCGCTAATTTTTTTATCCACAACTATCTTTATATCCTTTTCCTTGGTAATTTCCTTAATAATACTGTCTAAGTCATCACTTTGTTCATACTCTAAAATAATTTTCTTTATCTTTCTCTTCTCAATAAATGTTGTTTCAATCTTCTTTATCAGGTACGACAAAAACAATATCATAGCAGAGGCCGGGAGTATAAAATAATAAAATCCAGAACCTATTCCTATTCCTAAAACTGCCACTAGCCATAAAGTTGCTGCTGTTGTCAGACCTTTTACTGTATCTCCCCCTCTCATTATGACTCCTGCCCCTAAAAACCCCAGTCCTGATACTACAGGAGCAATAAGTCTGGTAGTATCTGATTTTATATTCCCGACTACTGGTTCCATTCCCGTTTTATTAGAGATCATAATCTGGATTATTGCTACAATAGCTGCTCCTGCACAGGCCAGCATATTTGTTTTCATCCCTGCAGGTTTACCCCTGCTTTTTCTCTCCAGTCCAAACAATGCCCCGACTATACAGGCTATAAATACCCGAATCATAAATTCATATAAACTCATTCCATAAAGCGTCATTATCATTTCCATAATTTATCCACTCCCTGCACGGGCTACCCCTAGCCCTAATCTATCCTTAACGGATACCATCTACTATATTCTAAAAAAGAAGCTTTGTATACCTTAATCTACAAAACTTCCTTTTTATTTTTTTATTTCAAATCTATATCTATTGTTTTTACAGAGTCAAATAAAAAAAAATTTTTATTTTTCAACTCACTCATAATTTATCTATCCCAGTAAATTTGGTATAAACATAGCTACAGGTGCTGAATAAGTCAGAACTATCAACACTATCATCAGAGCCACTATGAATGGTATTATCTCTTTTACAAAATCATCTAATTTGACGCCGACTATGGTACAGGTCGTAAACATCATAGATCCAAATGGAGGAGTTATTCCACCAATCATGATATTAACTATCAGGATTACCCCAAAGTGAATAGGATCTATCCCCATACTGGTTACTGCCGGTACTAATAGTGGTGCTAATATAATAAGTGCTGCTCCCCCCTCTATAAACATCCCAATAAATAATAACAATAAGTTGATTATTATCAGTAATACAAACTTGCTGTCTGTAAAATTCATCAAGAATGTTGTGATAGTTTGAGGTATTCTTTCTAGAGTCAGATAGTAACCGAACACCTTAGCTCCTATGATAAGGAACATAACCGATCCGGTACCATATACAGTATCCCTTAAGATAATCGGTATATGTCTTAACTTTAATTTTTTATATACAAAAGTTCCTATAATTACACAGAATAATACTGCCATTCCCCCTGCTTCTGTAGGAGTAAACAGTCCAAAACGCATTCCTAGTATAATCCCGAATGGAATAAGTAGTGCCCAGATGGAATCTTTAAACTGGATAGCTATCTCCTTGGGACTTGCAATCTTATCTCTTGAAGGCAGATACCCTCTTTTTTTCGAGATGATATGAACAGTTACCATAAGGGCCAAGGTCATCAATATCCCCGGTGTATATCCTGCCAAAAACATCTTTGATACAGATACATTGGCTATCAATGCATAGATGATCAAGTTTGTTCCCGGTGGTATTACAGGACTGACAGAAGATGAAGCTGCCGTTACTGCTGCTGAAAAGGGAGCACTGAACCCTCTTTTTCTCATTTCTGGTACTAATATTTTAGACTGCATAGCAGCATCTGCATTGGCAGACCCTGAAATACCACCCATCATCATACTTAAAACTACGTTTACCTGGGCTAATCCTCCGGCCATATGACCAGCTAATACCTCTGCCATCTGCATCAGACTGTTACTGATTCCAGAATAATTCATTACCGAACCTACCATTATAAAAAACGGTACCGCTAAATACGGAAATGACTCAATAGAAGTAACGAATCTTTGCATGATCATGTTCATTGACATAATATTATCTACGAAGATAAAATAATACATCGATGCACCCATTAATGCAAAGGCTATCGGTATATTTAAGAAAAACAATATAAACAAAATTATTATTGGATAAAAACCTTCCACTTTCTCACTTCCTTTTCGACTAAATTAATTTTTTTCTACTCTTCTTTGTTCATCCATAAATAAGATTATATCCTTAACCAAAAATTCCAACGAATAAAAGGTCATCAATCCGAATGAAACTACTATAGATGAGTTTATATATACATAAGATACTTCCAATGCCGAAGTTATCTTATCCGATCCCACTGTATAGTTGTAACTCAAATAAAAGAGGGTTGCTGTTAAAACAAATAAAAAACTGTATATTATTAGTTCTAAAAACCTTCTTCCCCTATATGGAAGTGCCTGTGTCAAGACCTCTACCCCTATCAATGCTTTGTCCTTATATGCTGCTGTAGCTCCTAAAAACACAGTCCATATAAAGCACCCTACCGATACCTCTTCAATCCAGGCGAATTGAATTCCAAAACCATATCTTAAAATAACATTCGTTATTACAGATAATACTGTGACACTTATCGTTATACTCCCCAGAACTACTTCTATATTTCTAAAGAAATTTTTCATATTCCACCCCATATTCAATTATCTTTAATATATAAAGGATAATCGTGAGCAGTCAGTGATAAACTCCTACCACAACTAGTCACGATCATCGAATTATACCTTTAATTTTTTTTGATTTTTTCTGATTACTTAGCTCTGATTACTTTTAATTCTTTTTCAATTTCTTCGTAGATTCCAGGAGTCCACTTAGGGAACTTAGAGAATACTTTAGCTGTTTCTTTATTGAATGAAGGCAGATCTACCTCATTGAATTTAACTCCTAATTCCTGTAACTTAACCTTGTACTCCTCTTGTAATTCAACAGTAACGTCATTGTTATATTTAGCTCCTGCATCAAATTCCTCTTGGATAATAGTTCTTTGATTCTCAGATAATCCTTCCCACACTGTTTTAGAGATAGATACTGCTGATACTCCCAATAAATGATTAGTTAAAGAAACATTTTTTCTAACTTCATATATTTTAGTTCCATAGATAGTCATAAGAGATCCCTCTAACCCGTCTACTACACCTTGTTGGATCCCACTGTATACCTCTGTAAATGGTAATGGAGTAGGGTTAGCTCCCATAGCTTCCAATGTATACATGTAAAGTTGACTGTTTGGTACTCTTATCTTTAATCCTTTAAGATCTGCAGGAGTTTTTACTACCTTATCTGTTAACATACTTCTGAATCCGAATAAGTAATCTAAAGATAACACTTTGATCCCTTTTTCTTCTGCTTCACCTTTTAATTTTTTTACTAGATCAGACTGAGTCATTGCTAAATACTCATCAAAACTCTTGTATAACATAGGTCCGTTGATAGCATTAAAATCAGGTACATAGTCTCCGATAAAGTTAAGTCCGTCTACTGATATCCAGTTGGCACCATTTGCTACTTGTTCCATACTGTCCTTCCCAATCGGTAATTGCCCACCAGGGTATACTTGAATCTCAATATTTCCGTTAGATCTTTCCATGATCTTTTCAGCTACTCTCTTTAATGATTTAGCTGTCTGCTCTTCTTCTACAAACTTGGTACTTAATTTTATAACTACCTTCTTTTCCCCATTTTCTGTTGCTGCTTCTTCCTTTTTCCCACAACTAACAAATAACATAGTAGCTGCTATTAACAATGTTAACATCTTAAAAATTTTTCTCATTTTTTCCCCCTCTTATTTAATTTTTTATTTTAATAAACTGTTCTTATTAATAACCTTTATTTGTTTAAAAAATTTACAGCACGATCAGGAAAGTCTGAAAATACTCCGTCTACCCCAACCTTATTATAAAATATATCCAGCATATCTTCAAAATCCGATGCATATGCAGGTATTCTTCCCTCATCTAATCTAAATGTATAAGGGTGTACCTCCATTTCGTATCTGTGAGCATCACTGACCATATCTGTAATAACCAGATTATCCTTTGTAGACTCGTCTGTTACCAGCATAGGTTTCCAAGGACCTATCCCATCAGCATATTGAGATATCTTTTCCATTCCTCCATCTTCGAACATCCAGTCATAGTTATAAGGAGCTGCTTTTCCATCTTCATATACCATAGTTTCATCCCAGCTAGTCTCTGCTATTAACTGTACTAATTTTATATCCATTTCGAACTCCGGCAACAACTCTTTTTTCAAACGAACAAGTTCATTGGGGTCAAAACATTGTAAATAAACTAAATCACTTTTTTGGGTATATCCATACTTTTTAAGAACTTTCAATACCGCTACACTGATGTCTTTCCCTTCATGTCTATGAAACCAAGGTGCCTTGATCTCCGGGTAGATACCTATATTTTTACCTGTACTTTTATTTAATCCCTGGATCAATTCGATCTCCTCTGCTAAAGTATGAACTTTAAAATCTGATTTCCAGATCGGGAATCTCTCAGGAAATCCTGCTACTATTTTCCCGTCTTTAATATTGAATCCTTCTGTCATCTTAAGACCCTTTATCTCCTTTAGTGTAAAGTCAATAGCATAATATCTGCCATCTTCCCTTTTTCTATATGGATAAACTTCAGCTACATTGGTTACCCTGTCTAAATAATGATCATGTAGTACCACCAATTCATCATCCTTTGTCATAACTACATCCTGTTCGATATAGTCTGCTCCCATTGCGTATGCCATAGATTTTGCTGCCATACTATGCTCAGGCAGATAACCGCTGGCTCCCCTGTGAGCTACTACAATCTTCTTTGCTTCTTTTGTATTCCCTGATTTTTTCTCCCCTACAACACCTGTACTACTGCATCCCACAAGTGCCAATATCAACAATAACCCGATTATTTTTTTCATCTTCCTCCCCTTTTTTTTGCAATAAAAAAATTTCATTTCCACAAAATAAATAAACCTGACTGCTTTTAGTTTTTTGATATCTTTAACGTCTAATATTTTAACACTTCTATGTATATTAACCGTGTTTTTCAAGTAAATTCTTTGTAAAGACAACAAAAAAAGTCATTATAAAAATATTGTATGCACCCATACAATTTATAATAACCAAACTCTATTTACTCTAGGTGTATTTATTTTTGTCTTATACTAAGAATATGATAAAAATACTCAAAAGTCAAGAAAATTGTTCGTTTTGCAATAGGTATTGGTTATTTTTTTAACATTTCATCTTGTTTCAGGCCTATAAATTGTTTTTTTGTTACAGAAGTCCATTTTAAAATATAAAAAAACCACCTAAACAGTGGTTTTAATTTTTTTATTTCTTTTTAAATACAAATACTGCTGCTGCTGCTACTAATATAGCTCCTAAAATTCCAAAAAGAGTTTTATTGCTTCCACTCTCTTCTACTGGAGTTTCTGTTTCTACAACTTTAGTCTCAGTTTCCGTCTTCGCTATCTGCTTGTCTACGTCTGTATCTACAGCCTCATCCACAGATGTTTCCATCACTATTTCTACTGGAGCTGTTTCTTCCTCTACAACCGCCTCTTTCTCTACAGGCTTAGGAGCAGGTTTAGTTTGTTTCACTGGCTTTTTCACCGTTTTTTTTGCCGGTTCCGATACCGACTCATAGTCCTCATCGGTTAAAGCTGGTTTTTCTACCTCTACCGTAACTACTTCAGTAGTTTCTACCTCTGTTGTCTCTACCGGAGCAACGACCTCTTCTTGAGGCGCCACCACTTCAACTGTCGTTTCTTTTTTTACAGTTTCTTCTTTGCCGGAGCAGCTTATCAATACTCCTGTTATCGCTAAAACTAACATTATTTTCTTCATGATTAACCTCCTATTATTAGAATTACTCCCAATTACTATAATACTTTTCTTATAGAGTCCTTTGTAAAAGTAAGTCTAACTCCTTTATCTACTCTGATCACAATATATTGATCGCTTACAGATACAACTTCGCCCTTGATCCCCCCAGCAGTTAAAACATCTTTTCCAGGTTGTAAGGCATCTATCATCTCAGCATGTTTTTTTTGTTTCTTTTTATTCGGTCTGATTAAAAACAAATAAAAAATTGCCCCCCATATAATAAGTGTCACTGCCATTCCTGTGAAACCAGATGTTTGTCCTGTTTGTTCCGCTCCAAAAGCTAAAAAATTACTAAACATATCGTACTCCTTTTTGTTAAGTTTTATTATCTAAAGTATAGCACTATCTTTCACATTTTTAAAATCTTTTTTTGATTGATCCAGGAATAACTCCTCATTAAATCCATATATAATTAAACTTTAAACCCTCACTCTTATTTTTTTCATACCTCTATCAAAATATACAAAAAAAGAGAAGATTTCCTTCTCCTTTTTTATCTTTTTATCTCTATTTAAATAAATCTTTTAATTTATCAAAAAATCCTTCTTTCATACCTGTGTTTTTATCCTTTAAACTATCTTCAAAGGCTCTCAATAATTTCTTCTGATCTGAATTTAATTTCGTAGGAGTCTCAACTACAACTTTAACCAATTCATCTCCTACCCTTCCACCTCTTGTGCTAGGCATTCCCTTACCACGAAGTCTGAATACCTTACCAGTCTGAGTTCCCTCTGGAATTTTTATCTTTATCGCTTCATCCAGGGTAGGAATTTGTATGTCTCCTCCTAAAACAGCCTTAGTATAAGAGATAGGTACTTCGCAGACAATGTCCGATCCGTGTCTTTCAAATATAGCATGTTCTTTCACCCTTATAAACAGATACAGGTCTCCATTTGGTCCGCCGTTTTCACTGGCTTCTCCCATGCCACCTAATCTAAGTCTTTGACCATCATCTATTCCTGCCGGGATCTTAACATTTTTTTCCACTTTTTCCTTCTCTACCCCTGTCCCGTAACAAGTAGGACATTTTTCAGTAGGAACCTTTCCCTTACCATGACAGCTGTCACATTCGACTACATTTTCAAAGTTTCCAAACATAGTTCTCTGGATCTCTTTTATCCTTCCATTACCATTACATTTTGGGCATGTTTTTGTACTTGTTCCCGGTTGAGCTCCGCTTCCGTGACAAGTATGACATTCACCCTTTCTGAAGTATTTAACCTCTTTTTCTGTACCCTTTGCAGCTTCTTCAAGGGTAATCTCTACAGTATATCTAAGATCTGCCCCAGGTTCTACACGGGGACCACGGGAAGCTCCTCCGCCAAAGAATGAACCGAAAATATCTTCAAAACCTCCGGCTCCTCCGAACCCTCCGAATCCGCCAAAGCCTCCGGCTCCGCCTCCACCTTGAGAGAATGCATCATGACCAAATCTGTCATATTTAGATCTTTTTTCTCCATCTGAAAGGACTTGATATGCATCATTTACCTCTTTAAATTTATGCTCTGCATCCTCTTTTTCCTTTGCAGTTGCATTGCTATATTTATCTGGATGATATTTCATAGCTTTCTTTCTATAGGCTTTTTTTATCTCACTTTCACTGGCTCCTTTAGGTATTCCCAGCGTTTCATAAAAATCTTTTTTAGACATTTTTTTCTCCTTTTTTCTTCTTCTTTTTCCCATCAATTTATAGTTTTTCGTGATTCAATCTCTATTTTTTAAAATACAGGCCTTAACTATCCTTTATTCCTAACCCTGGACCTCTATCTTTAAACCAGCTCTATATTTACCCTGACCCTCTAATTTAAGAATCCCGTCTTTTTCCTCTAATCTACCGCTTGCATCGACAAAATCCGCTATCCCATTCCAAGGTTCCAGACATACAAATTCTGCCCCTACCTTATTCCAGAATGCAATATATTCAAAGCCGCTGTAGTCCATAGTTACAGCTCTGGTATTTTTTTTACACCTTAAAGATACATTTTTAGAGTCCAATCCTTTAAATATAAGAGCATTATCTTTAAAGAGATCTTCAGTTAGT
>CAZUGM010000034.1:0-8413 GCA_964619915.1 uncultured Fusobacteriaceae bacterium
ATGGCAGTCCAGTAGGGACTCGAACCCTAAACCCACGGTTTTGGAGACCGTTACTCTACCAATTGAGCCACTGAACTGCATGTTGTTAAGCTATGTTTTCCAAGAATTACTTCTTAGTCTCTTTATGCACAGTTACTTTTTTGTCCCACTTACAGTATTTTTTTAATTCAATTCTACCATCCGTGTTTTTTTTGTTTTTAGAAGTACTGTAGTTTCTTCTCTTACACTCTGTACATTCCATTAAAATGTTTACTCTCATTTCTTTACACCTCCACTCATCATATCGGAATTGCTATCCTCCCACAACTTAATTGTGGTGCATGAGCCAAAAATTCGCTCACAAACATAGATAATAATATCATACATAATACAAAAAGTCAACAATTTTCAAAGTTTTTTTATATCTTTTTTGTATTATTTTTACGACCTCCAACTCCCCCTTTAAAACCCACGTTTCCTCGTGGTTTCTTATATATTTTTAGTTCTAAAAATTAAAAGAACCCTTGAAAATATCAAGGGTTAGGAGAGAGTTATGAAAAAGTTACTACTTTTCATGTAAATATATTACCACTGTTATCTTAGAACTTCATTAGAAAAAAATTAGTTTAATGTTAATTTTTTTCTACCAGAAATTATACCCTAAAGTCAGCGATACCATCTCTACATTATCTTTTCCACTGGGATTATTATCCACTTCAGAGATTGAGTAAAGAAGTTCTCCCTGGAAAGAATCCAGGAATTCTATTCCTACCCCTACTGCTCCATAGGCGCCTCCATCAGCTTTAGATTCCCCATTGTAATCTGTACTGTCATTTACTACAAAGTTTTTTCCCAGTCTGGCTACCATATAGGGTTTTACAGCTACCGGTATGATATTAAATTTCGCAAACACATATACAGGTGCCAGGTCATATCCTATGTTTTTCTGTACCGAAGCATCATCATATTTTAAATTTCCGTTATAAGCTAAACCTGCTCCCAGATCCATAAATCCTAAGAAACCCTGACTGAGTTCCAACCCGGCATTATAGCCGGGATTTTCCATCTGTTTACTTCCTGTCCCCTGAACAATCCCACCTTTTACCCACAGGTCTAAAGCCAGAGCGTTCAACGACATTACAGCAAACATCAATACAACCAAAATTCTCTTCATAACTGTTTCCTCCTTTTTTTATTTTACTACTATATTTACTATTCTTCCCGGAACAACTATCTTCTTCACTATAGTTTTCCCCTCTGTAAACTTAATCACATTAGGAGCTGCCAAAGCTAAAGCTTCCAACTCTTCCTTTGTAATAGTTCTAGATACATCTAAAGTAGCTCTCAATTTACCATTTACCTGCACACCTATCTGTACATCATCAGAGATAGTCAGCTCTTCCACATGAGTCGGCCAAGCCATCTGGAACAGGTGTCCTGTTTCCCCTAATTCTGCCCATAATTCATCGGTAATATGAGGAGCAAACGGCGATAACATAATTATCATAGTTCTTACAGTTTCTGTAAACACCTTTTTAGATTCACTTGTAGTTTCACCCTTATCCAATATGTTGGCCTTAAAATCCTGCAACTCATTGATAAGTTCCATATTAGCCGCAATAGATTTATTGAAGTGATAGTTATCCTCTATAGATTCTGTCACTTTCTTTATTGTCTGGTGTAACTTCCTGATTACATTTTTGTCCGCTTTAGAAACTTTCTCTAAATCTATACTACCTGTTTCAAAATATCCTTTATTTTCTACAACCATTCTCCAGACTCTGTTTAAGAATCTAGATGATCCGGCTAATCCATTTTCATTCCACTCCAATTCCTTTTCCGGCGGTGCAGCAAACATTGTAAATAGTCTGGCAGCATCTGCTCCATATTCAGTAATTATATGTAATGGATCTACCCCGTTATTTTTAGACTTAGACATCTTTTCTACCTTGACAACTAACTCTTCACCGGTAGCTTTTGAATATGTTTTTTCATTTTTTACCTCTGTTTCATCGGGGAACAGGTACTTTCCTGTACTCTTTTCATAGTATGACGGCCCCAATACCATCCCTTGAGTCAATAATCTCTTAAAAGGCTCATCCGTAGATAATAAGCCCATATCTCTAAGAACTTTATGGAAGAATCTAGAATATAACAGATGCATCACAGCATGTTCTACTCCTCCTATATATTGATCTACAGGAGACCAGCTGTCAGCTATATTTTTATCGATAGGTAAGTTTACATTCTTTGGATCACAGTATCTCAAGTAATACCAAGATGAATCTACAAATGTATCCATTGTATCAGTTTCCCTCTTAGCAGGTCCTCCACACGTTGGACAAGTTGCATTTTTAAATTCTTCCGATGTCTCCAATGGGTTTCCATTACCTGTAAATTTTATATCCATAGGCAGTTTAACAGGCAGATTCTCATCTGATTCCATCACTATTCCACATTTATCACAGTATATAGCCGGAATAGGAGTTCCCCAATATCTTTGTCTGGATACTCCCCAGTCTTTTAATCTATATTTTACTGTTCTTTCACCAAATCCAAGTTCTTCTACATGCTCCGCCATCTTAGTCAGTGCCTCTTTAGAAGATATACCGTCAAATTTATCAGAATTAGTCATTACACCCTTTCCGACAAATGCATTTTCCATCTCTTCCGCTTCTATTTTTATCTCTTTTTTAGTCTTCTTCTCTATAGGATTTATTACCACTTTCATAGGAAGGTCATATTTCTTTGCAAAGGCAAAATCTCTTTCATCATGAGCAGGTACAGCCATAACAGCTCCTGTCCCGTAATTCATAAGTACATAATCCGCTATCCAAAGCTCTACTTTCTCTCCATTTACCGGATTTATCAGGTATCTGCCTGTAAATATTCCATTTTTTTCCTTACCCTCTGCTGTTCTGGCTATCATATCTTCATTTTTCATAGCCTCTACCGCATCTTTGATCTCAGGTTTTTCTGCTAAGATCTCCGCTACCATTGGATGTTCCGGGGCTATGACACAGTATGTTACACCAAAGATAGTATCTATCCTAGTTGTAAACATAGGTAATTTTTCCTCAGAACCCTCCAAATTAAAAGATATCTCGGTACCGAAAGACTTCCCTATCCAGTTTTTCTGCATGGTAATTACTTTTTCCGGCCACCCCTCTTTTATCTCTTGGTGCCCTTTTAATAGTTCATCTGCATATTCAGTTATCTTAAAGAACCACTGAGTCAAATCTTTTTGAATTACATCTGTATCCCCATGTCTCCAGCACTTACCATCTTCTACCTGTTCATTGGCTAGCACCGTATCACACTTAGGACACCAGTTAACTGTAGATTTTTTTCTGTATACTAAATCATTTTCATACATCTTTTTAAAGATCCATTGATTCCACTTATAATAATCAGGCTTATAAGAAGCTATCTCCCTATCCCAGTCATATGAAAGCCCCAACATCTTTAACTGATCCTTCATATATTCTATATTTTTCACTGTCCATTCAGCCGGATGTGCACCATTTTGAATAGCTGCATTTTCTGCCGGTAGTCCAAATGAATCCCATCCCATCGGATGAAGTACGTTATAACCCTTCATAGTTTTATATCTGGCGATCACATCACCTATAGTATAATTTCTTACGTGCCCCATATGCAGTTTTCCCGATGGGAAAGGCAGCATCTCCAACACATAATAATTTTCTTTTCCCTCAACATTATTCTTTGTTTCAAATATCTTTTTTCCGTCCCATGTTTTTTGCAAGTTTTTTTCAATCTCATTAAACATATATTCTCTCATCTACTACGCTCCTACTCTATATTTATTATATTTTTTTATTTATATCACAAAGGATTAAGGTAGGTATAAACCTAACTTAATCCTTTATATGTGTCCAGCCATAACTCACTTTTTCTTTTTATTCTTTGAATGGCATTATCAACTGCCTTTACTTTTTCACCCATTTTTTCCGCAATCTCTTTATACGGGTATCCCTTCACCATATATCTAAAAACAGAAGTCTCCAGAGGGCTCAACTTTTTCTCCAGATAAGCTTTCAACCCATTCATCTGCTCTTTAGACAGAGCAAGTTCTTCCGGGTTATAGGATTGATAAGATTTTAATCCCCTAAAATATTCTATCTCCCTATTGGTCTCCTTGTTTTCATTTTCTATCCCAATAGATGTATTCAACGCTTTATTCTTGTTGGAGTTGGCTTTTTTTATAGCCGTAATTATCTGCCTTTTCACACAAATTGTGGCAAAAGTTTTAAATGACGCAGCCTTCTCAGTATCATATGCTCTAATAGCCTTTAACAGTCCAATCATTCCTTCTTGAATAAGATCGTCTCTTTCAGCACCCAGTAAAAAATAGTTCTTGGCATTCATCATAACAAAACCCTTATAGTTTTCTACTACCATTCCTACAGCTTCTTCATTTCCACTTTTTGCTTCCTCTAATATTTCTTCAGTAACTTCAAATCTCGCTCTCTCTCCCAAAATTCTTACCCCCGTTAAAATCCTATTAAAGACAATCTTCTATTAGTGGTATTATCGATTTTTTGATATCTCCGATAGTAGGATCCCACCTGCAACCGATACATTCAATGAGTTTATTTTACCTTTCATAGGTATTTTTATTAAAATATCGCAATGTTCTTTTACTTTCTTTCTTATACCAAAACCTTCACTACCTAAAACTAAGGCTGTCTTAGCAGGGTAGTTTTCTTCGTGATAATATTTTTTCGCACTTCCCTCTGCACCGTAGACCCAGAAATCGTACTTTTTTAACTGGTCTATTGTTTCAGCTACATTTTTCACCTTAATAATACTTACATGTTCTATAGCTCCTGTAGATGTTTTTACCACTGTTTCATTTATCTTTACCGAATTTCTCTCCGGTATTATTATTCCCTTTACACCAAAAATTTCTGCACTCCTGATAAGTGCACCAAAATTTCTAGGGTCCTGTACTCCATCTAAGATAAGTACAGTAGATTTTTCTTCCTTTACAGCTCCTTCTAAAAACTCTTTAAAAGTTATATAGTAATCGTAGTCACTTATATAAGCCACTACTCCCTGGGAATTTTCAATCTTTTTCTTGCTTGCCTTGACGATTATATTCTTCTTACTGGCTTTAGTTTTCAGCTTAGCTACCTGTTCAGGTCTTACACCTGTAAATATCTCTATATATTCAATATTTGCATTAGATTCTATCGCTTCATTTACAGCATTGATCCCTATTATTTTTTCCATTATTACATCTCCACCTTAATCCTTTCTATATCTGCACCTATCTTTTGCAGTTTCTTCTCTATCTCTTCATAACCTCTGTCTACATGGTATATTCTGGTTACTATAGTTTCACCTTTAGCTTTTAACGCTGCCATAATAAGTGCTGCTCCTGCTCTCAGGTCACTGGCCATAACTTCTGCACTACTGAATTCTTCCACACCTTTTATTATAGACACATGGTTATCTATATGGATATCAGCTCCCATCCTGTTTAATTCAGGGACCTGCATAAATCTGTTTTCAAATATCGTTTCCTTTATCTCACTGGATCCCGAAACTAAGGCTAACAATGTCATAAATTGAGCCTGCAGATCTGTGGCAAACCCCGGATGAGGAGCCGTTTTTATAATTACAGGTTTCAAATCCTCCATCTTGGCCTCTATCGTAACTAAATCACCGTCAAAGTTAACCTTCACTCCCATCTCTTCAAGTTTTGCAACAAAACTTCCCAAATGTTCCTTGATAGCTCCTTTGACTTTGATCTTCCCGTCAAATAAAGCCGAAAGAACCATATAAGTTCCTGCCTCTATCCTGTCCGGCATGATAGAGTATTCTACCGGAGTTAATTTTTCTACACCAGTTATCGTAAGTTTTCCTGTACCAATTCCTTCGATCTTTGCTCCCATAGCAACTAAGTAGTTACACAAGTCATCTATCTCAGGTTCTCTGGCTACATTCTCCAAAGTAGTTGTACCCTCTGCTTTTACAGCAGCCATTATAATATTTTCAGTAGCTCCTACACTTGGAAAATCCAAGACAATATGTCCACCAACTAATTTTTCAGTTTTAGCTTCTACATATCCATGGGTAATTTCAATTTTAGCTCCTAACCCTTCAAATCCTTTTAGGTGTAGATCTACAGGTCTAGAACCGATTGCACACCCTCCCGGAAGAGATACTTTAGCGTTATTTGCATGGGCTAACATGGGTCCCATAACTAAAAATGATGCTCTCATTTTTTTTACCAGATCATATTCAGCTTCTAAATTAGTTAATCCATTATTTATAATCTTATAACTATTACTTCCTATCTTTTCAGTTTCTAACCCCAGACTCTCCAATAATTTCATCAAAGTCCCGATATCTCTTAGGTTTGGCACATTATGTAAAATGTGAGTTCCTTTTTCTATTATTGTTGCTGTTATTATCGGCAGTGCTGCATTTTTTGCTCCACTTACTTCTAGTGTTCCACTGAGTGGATTCCCACCCTTTATTTTAAAAGCTCCTATCATCTTTATTCATTTCCTCCTAATTTTTTCCGATCTCTGCATACCGGACAGTTAGTCCCTAATAATTTATCTATAATATTAAGCCTTTTAAATTTATCCAAATAACCAGGTAATTTGTCCTCAATTTTGAGATAACACTCATTACAAATACTCTTATTCTGATTTTTAGAAAATTCATACCCCAGTCCCACATCTAAAAAATCCTGATCCATATCTCTTACAACCAATTCCTCATCTTCATTATCTAAAGGTTTATCCGAAACCACTACAAGTCCTATATCACCTGAATAGCTGAGTCCATCTATAAGTTCATATCTAAAGTCTAACCTTTCCGCCTCCTTTATATACGGTTTTAGATATTTCAGTCCCACATCTCTTCTTAATTTTAAAATTTTAGCATGATCACTTTTCATAGCTTCTATTATCTCTAAATAGACCTCATCTTCCACCAATTGGTCTATTTTTAAAGCTATTATTATCCGTTCCCTATATTCACCTAAATAATACTTTTTTTCATGCTGAACACTATATAACTGCTTCATTTTTTTTTCTTTTTCATCCAATAGATCCAAATGGTTCATTTCTTTCATAAGTTATCATCCTTTTTTTTTAGTTCAATTATAATTATACCACATTAAGGTCTTTTTTCAATCCTTCCCAACAAATTAGTTATTTTTGATCACCGGTAATTATTTTTCCATATTCCCTCCAACAAAACCATCAAAATTTTTAAATATTATTACTCAATAGTGTAGATATAATGTATAATTTAATAAACCAACCTAATGTGGAGGCACCTATGAAAAAATTAATATTTTTATTTATAGTACTATTAAACATCACTTGTTATTCTATTACAATAACAATTATAGGAGATGACAGATCTCCCCTAAAAGAAGCTATTGCAAATATCAATAACCAGGTTAAAATCAGTGATTCAAAGGGGCGTGTTACCTTCAACACCTCGGAAGAGATCCTGAATATTTCCATCTCCAAAGAGGGTTATAAGGAGGAAGTTCTCACCTTGAAAAAATCCGAAGATGAGGTCCAAAACCTTACCCTTGTCATGAAAAAAATAAACACTTCCTATGTTACATTTGAGTTTCCTGTGACCAATGGATTGATCGAATATCGTGAAGTGGGAACAAGCAGATATACCAAGGTTCCCTTTTTAGGAGGTTCGAAATCCATTGAATTTTTATCAGGGACCTATGAATTTATATTTTCGGCAAAGAACTCTAAAAAAAATAAACAAATATTAAATTTTAAAGACGGTTCCGAGCATTTTTTTATAGATATAGTGATTCCTAAAAATAAGTTTTTTATCCTGGGAAACATCTCTAAGAATAAGAGAATAAATTTCTACGAAGATAAGATCGGCAGGATTACTCCACCTAAAGATATTACTCTTGTAATTTTTCAAAATGGCAAAATCCAAAAAAAAATCAAGCTTAAAGACACCTTTGTTCCTGTCGAATTAGAGGATGGAGTTTATGATTTTATGATTGAAGACAGGTTTTATACCGCCCTTTATTTCAGGGGTATTAAACTTAACTCCACTGTCAATAAAAATATAGTTATAACTATACCGTCTGTCAAAACCAATGTCCGTGGTGTTATAAAAAATAACGACCAGTTCATCGGAGGAGCTAAAATTTCATTTACAGACGTAGATAATAATTCCTACGAAACTACAAGTAACTTTGCAGGTGAATTTTTTATAAATATACCACCCCAAAAATACAAAATAACCCTTAAAAAACCTGGATTTCTTCTAGAAAAAAATCAAAATTTAATCTATGATTTCAGTTCCCCTAAGGGAAGTTATAATCTCACCCTCAATACCAAAGAACTTACACAGATAATCAAGCTTATTACTAGTTATAGAGAAGTGCTTCTTAGCTACTTTA
>CAZUGM010000034.1:8431-13732 GCA_964619915.1 uncultured Fusobacteriaceae bacterium
GTGAAAAACGGCGAAAAAATAATACATTTAGAAAGTGATGATTTTGGAAATTTTTCTACATCTACTCTTCCGGGTCTGTTGTTTATAAAAGTAGAAAAAGACGGGTACAAAGCCTTTGGTGTTGTAACAAAGTTAGAGCGTTTTTCTACCCTTTCCGGATTAAAATTTTTTCTGACACCGTACCTTTCCAATATTTCGGGGATAATAGGCAATAGCTTTAACCCTCTAAGCGATATCCACCTGACCCTCAGGAACAGCCAGGGTGAAGTTGTAGCCAATACTATTTCCAATAAAAATGGATACTATGAATTTTCTGACATTAAAATTAATAACAACTATTTTATCAGTGTAGGGCTGCAGTCCTATAAACATTATTATTCTGATATTTTTACCCTGGAAAAAGATGACATAATAAATAAAAATATTATTCTCCAGGGCCGAAAGATCCGAATTCATTTAGAACTTCTAAGAAGTTCTAAAATACCCCTCCATAATCAGGAAGTTATTATAGAAGGGATCACTTATAAAACCGATACCAACGGTTTCTTATTGTTAGAGCTCCCTGAAAATAAAAAAAATATAGATATAGAGATAAAATCATACGGTTATCAAAAACAGATTGATCTGACTTCTATGTCTACGAATCCAAATCAATTGACTATAATTGTTAAATAAACTAATTAGAGAGGTGACCTATTAGATCACCTCTCTTTTAAATCTTAATCTTCCTCTATTCCCATATTAGCTATTCCATTTAATTTTAAATCAGCAAATATCTTGTCCGAATCTCCATAAGTCAACTTATAGTATCCTGCTGCTGCGATCATCCCGGCATTGTCGGTACATAATTTCATAGACGGATAAAAAACTTCTATTCCCTCTGATTTTGATCTCTCCAAAAGTTCCTTTCTCAACAATGAGTTAGCTGCAACTCCCCCTGCTATAAGGATATTTTTTACCCCTTTTTCCACAGCTGCTGCAATGGTTTTCTTACACAATATATCCACTACTCTAGTCTGGAAAGCTGCTGCTACATCAGCAGGATTGTACTCCTCTTTTTTCATATTCATCTTATTCACATAGTTTATCACAGATGTTTTCACCCCTGAAAAACTAAACTCATAACCTCCGACCTTGGGTTCCGGCATAGGAATTTTATTACTATCTCCCTCGTATGCTAGCTTATCTATTACCGGTCCGCCGGGATATCCTAAGCCCATCACTCTCGATACTTTGTCATAAGATTCTCCTACTGCGTCATCCAGAGTTCCTCCCAGATTAAAGAATTTATGATTTTCATCGATATATATTATATTTGTATGACCACCGGATACCACCAGTGAAATTGCAGGAAGCTCTACCTTATGTTCCAAAAAATTAGCATAGATATGTCCCTTTATATGGTGTACCGGTATTATCGGTATATCTCTTCCATAGGAGATCCCTTTGGCAAATGAGATTCCCACTAAAAGTGCTCCTATAAGACCAGGTGCATAAGTTACAGCTATATAATCTACATCATCCAGGGTTATCCCCGCTTCTTTTAAACTGACTTCCATTATAGCAGCTATATTTTTAATATGGTGTCTCGAAGCTATTTCAGGAACAACTCCTCCATATTCCTTGTGTATCTCTATCTGTGAGGAAATATGATTGGACAACATTTCCTTTCCATCTTTCAAAACTGATATCGACGTTTCATCACACGATGTTTCTATTCCTAATATAATCATTTTTTCTCCCCTGTATCATCTCTATTTTTATTTTCCCTCAATTTTATATCAAATCGACACCTATTTTTCTCATCAATTCTTTTATCTGATTTTTATCCACTTTTTTTATAACTATCTTTCCCAGCTTTTTTTCAAACATAATATTTTTGTCAGCTTCTTTGTCATCATACATAAGCTGATCTTCACCTATCCTTATCTTGGGAAATTCGGCCTCTTCTATATATACAAAACTGGTCTGATGTTTATTGATATCACATCCAGCATGGAGAGTCCCGTGGGCTTTTCCGTAAACGAATATATTTTTTCTGCTCTGCACATAAGATCCGGGATTTAGATTTCCTAATATTACTACATTGGCCTCTGAATTAATTTTTTCTCCTGACCTTAAGTTTCCATAATGGAATTTATAGTCAGATTTTTTCTCTGTTACTTTATTTGATTTTTCAGCTTTTTCCAGTGGTTTTAAACTCACAGTTGATTCTATCATTTTTTCTAACTGTAACACTTGGCTTTCGCTAAAATTCGAATTTATTATCTTATAAAATTTTAATGTTTTCAGTAATTTATAGTTTTTTATAACTATACCTTTTAATTCTACCTCTATTTCCTCAAAAACTGTAGTTGAAGGTATTTTTATTCCAACTAAATTTCCCGATATGTTTAATTTTATTTTTTCCATACCTCCTCCCATTTTATTTATAGATATATTTCTTCACCTTATATTCTATAACTCCATTTAACCCTTTGTCAACACAATTTTTTAGGCTCCAATTATATATATTCCGGTGTGTACCATATATCATTTTTTAAAGGATTTAATATTTTTAACAGTATAATACAGAAATCAAATTTATTTTTAGGAGGTAAAGTTATGAATTACGTAGATTATTTTTCTACACTTTTTATCACTTATGGAATTAAACTTCTCTATGCTGTATTAATATGGGTTGTTGGAAAGTTTATCATCGGTAAGTTAATGCTACTGGTAGACAAAAAAATGGAACTTGCTCATACTGAGATTACGCTGAAGAAATTTTTACATTCTATAGTTAACACACTTTTCTATACTTTTTTATTTATTATCATCATCTCTACACTGGGAATTCAGACAGCATCCTTTGTAGCAGTACTGGGTGCCATGTCTTTAGCTGTTGGATTTGCACTTCAAGGCAGTTTAGCTAACTTTGCTGGGGGAGTATTAATTATCCTTTTCAAACCTTTTAAAATTGGCGACTACATAGAAGCCTCTGGAGTCACCGGAACAGTTGCTGAAATTCAGATTTTCGCTACTCTTTTAAATACTTTAGACAACAAAAGAATTGTTATCCCAAATGGAAAATTATCCAATGATACCCTTGTGAATTACTCTAAAAATCCAGTTAGAAGGGTAGATATAGTATTTGGTGTAGGTTACAACGACGACATTGACAAAGCGAAATCCGTTCTTGTTGAAATTGCAAATTCCCAGGAAAAAATATTAAAAAATCAAGAACCTTTTGTTGAAATAGTCGAATACGCCAATTCATCTGTTAACTTAGTGTATCGGGTTTGGTGTAATACCGCCGATTATTGGGATGTTTATTTTCAGTCTATGAAGATGGCAAAGATTGAATTTGATAAAGCCAATATCTATATCCCATATCCACAAATGGATGTACATGTAGAGAAATAAAAAAATTCAAATAAAAATCAGGGAATTCTCCCTGATTTTTTTATTTCTTTATCTATGTTATAATTTATTCACACTAAATCAAAAAAAAGGAGAGATGCATGCCAAAAATAAAAACGATAATTTTTTCAACCATACTTATTATGACGCTTTTTTTTATCTTTAAAAATGAAGATAAAAAAAATTCAAAAAAAGAAACAGTCAGTGAAAAAATAGTCCCATCCACTATGTACATTTCAGAATTGACCACTTTAAGAGAAAGTATCCATGGAAAACCTAAAAATTCATTGATAATCGGTACCCCGGTAAATATTTTAAAAACCGAGAAAAATTGGGTACATATATCAACCGACAAATCTGATTATAAAGGATGGATTGAACAGAAACATCTCACTGAGGTCAGATTAGAAGATGAAGAGATATTTCAAACTATCAAGGTTTTAACCGATATACCGGTAGATAAAGATGGAAATGAAGAGATGAATGCAGATCCAAATAATAATGATCAGAAATTTATAAAGAAGATGGTGGATACAGATTTCAATATCAAAGAACTATATCAATTAGGAGATGTACAGTTTAAATCTATCCAAAAACAGCTCTACAAAAATAATCCTAAAGGAAATATCAAGGCTATCTATATATCTCTCAATGGAATGTATCATGTAGATGATTATATCGACTTGGCTAAAAAAACAAATATCAATGCATTTGTTTTAGACATAAAAAATGACCATGGAAGGATATTATTTGAGTCACCTACAGCACGTAAAGTTTTAGGAGACTCCTATATTCGTCCCAGGATAAAAGACATCGAAACATTTATAACAAAACTAAAGAAAAATAATATCTATCTTATCGGAAGAATCTCTACCTTCAAAGATGAAGCATACGCGATTTCCAATAAAAATGATATCATCTTAGATAAAAGATATAATCGGGCATATCAAAGTTCAGACAAGATCCCATGGTTATCAGCTTATAATAGAGATGTGTGGTATTATAATGTCGAGTTGGCAAAGGAAGCTGCTGATTTTGGATTCAATGAAATTTTGTTTGATTATGTGAGGTTTCCTGACAGAGTACAAAACCTTGAAAAAAATTCAAAATTAGTATATGACAACACCTATTCAGAAACAAAACCAGAGGTTATCCAAAGATTTTTAAAGTATGCCCATGATGAACTGTCTAAAAAAGAAGTTTATACAGCTGCATCTGTTTTTGGACAAATTGGTATCTCAAAAAATGATGAAAATATCGGTCAGCATTGGGAAAGTGTTTCCAATGTAGTTGACTTTATAAATCCTATGGCTTATCCTTCCCACTATGCAAGGGGAACATATGGACTGAAAAATCCAGATAACAATCCATTTATACTCTTAAATAATTTTACAAAAGATGTAATTTTGAGAAATAATAATCTGGAAAAACCTGCCATTATTGAAACATGGATTCAGGGCTTTAGTGCTCCTTGGATTAAAAATCATAGAAGTTATAAAAAAGAGGAGTTAAGGGAGCAGATAAAGGCTCTTAAGGTAGAGGGCTTAAACAGTTACCTTGTTTGGAATGCATCCAGCCGTTATTATTGGGATGGTTTAAAATAAAAAAATTCAAATCAAAGACCATCTATCAGATGGTCTTTTTTATTTGTCACTAATAGATAAGCTTCGGTCTTTTTTATTTTTGAGCGTATACATTAAAAAAGATCTGTCGATTAAAGACAGATCTTTCTATATAAATCAGAATAATATCTGATTAAATTTTATTTGGTGGAGATAAGCGGGGTCGAACCGCTGACCTCCGCAGTGCAAGTGCGGCGCTCTCCCAACTGAGCTATATCCCCAAAAAAAGACTTGGCAAGTTCCTATCCTCCCAAGGGGCTGCCCCCTAAGTACTTTC
>CAZUGM010000035.1:0-7136 GCA_964619915.1 uncultured Fusobacteriaceae bacterium
AAAAAATATTTGTGTTATAATGTGCACTCACCAGAAAACAGATTTAGATAAAAGTATTATGAGTAAAATTTTAACAACTATATATTTAAAAGGTGCTAAAATACCAGCGGATTCCATGATAGGTAAAACAGCAGCAATTACACTACAACAGGGACTTGGTTATATAGAGAGAGATGGATGGGGAGTTTTCGGATTTGATAAATTACCATTAAAGTCCAAAATTGATACGGCATTCATTTTTGATGAAGATAGAAGTGAATTTATCCATGAAGATATTGAAGAATTAAAAAAACAAAAACTTGTTTTCATTGCTGGAGGAGTAGGAACAGCACCGGTATACCCACAGGTTAAATGGTTTGCAGAACAAGGAATAGAAGTAGACGTTATAATTGGAGCTAGAAGTAAAGACTATGTTATCTTAGAAGATGAATTTAGAGCTTTAACACCAAATGTATATATCTGTACAGATGATGGTTCTCAAGGACTTCATGGTAGAGTAACAGATATGCTTTCTAAGTTAGTAGCTGAAGGTAATAAATATGATCATGTAGTAGCTATCGGACCTATGATCATGATGAAGTTTGTAGCTTTATTAACTAAAGAATTAGATATACCAACTACAGTAAGTTTAAATCCACTGATGGTAGACGGAACAGGAATGTGTGGAGCTTGTAGAGTTGTTATTGACAATGAAGTAAAGTTCGCCTGTGTAGACGGTCCTGAATTTGACGGTCATAAAGTAGACTTTGATGAAGCACAAAACAGACTTAGAATGAAAAAAGAAAATAAATTAGAACCTAATGAAAATCAAAATTGTCCTATTGACCATGATGAAGTAACAGATCCAAAGAAAAGAGCTCATCCAAGAATGTTAGAGGCAACATCTAGAAGTAAGTGTTTTGATGAAGTTAATTTAGGACTTACTTTAGACGAAGCAGTAAGGGAGGCTAAAAGATGTTTAGAGTGTAAAAACCCTAGATGTGTGTCAGCATGTCCTGTAGGAATTGATATTCCAGGATTTATAAGCGAATTAAAGAATGTAGAAGTAGGAAAATCAGCTGAAGTTTTAGCTAAGTATACAAAATTAGCATCTGTATGTGGAAGAGTATGTCCTCAAGAGAAGCAGTGTGAAGGATCTTGTATAGTTGGTATAAAGAGTGAACCGGTAGCAATCGGACTTTTAGAGAGATTTGTAGGGGACTGGAGCTTAAAACATTTAGAAGTAAGTTCTACACCTAAAAATGGTAAAAAAGTAGGAGTAATCGGAAGTGGACCTGCAGGATTAGCAGCAGCAGCAGAATTAGCTACTTTAGGATATGAAATAGATGTATTTGAATCATTACATAAATTAGGTGGAGTATTAACATACGGTATTCCAGGATTCAGATTACCAAAGGACATCGTAAACAGTGAAATTGGAAGAATCCATAAATTAGGAGTAGATTTCCATACAAATGTAGTAGTAGGAAAAACAACTACTGTAGATGAGTTATTAGATGAAGGATACGATGCAGTATTTATCGGAAGTGGAGCAGGATTACCTAGATTCATGGGTATTCCAGGAGAAAACTCAGTAGGAGTTTTATCAGCTAACGAATTTTTAACTAGAGTAAACTTAATGGGTGGAAATAAAGAAGGTTATCATACTCCTACAACTATCGGTAAAAAAGTAGCTGTAGTAGGAGCAGGAAACGTATCTATGGATGCTGCCAGAGTTGCTAAAAGATTAGGGGCAGAAGCTCATATCGTTTACAGAAGAAGTGAAGAGGAGATCCCTGCTAGACATGAAGAAGTAGAACATGCAATGGAAGAGGGAATTGAATTTAACTTATTAACTAACCCGGTTGAAGTAATCGCTGACGAAACTGGACAAGTAACTGGATTAAAATGTGTTAAGATGGAATTAGGAGAAGCTGACGAAAGTGGAAGAAGAAGACCACAAGCAATAGAAGGATCTGAATTTGTTATCGAAGCAGATACAGTTATCATGTCAATTGGAACTATGCCAAACGATCTAGTAACAGGTACAACTAAGGATCTTGAATTAACTAGATGGAACACAATCCAAACTATGGAAAATAAGGAAACTGCAACTTCTAGAGAGGGAGTTTTCGCTGGAGGAGACATCGTAACAGGTGCTGCTACAGTAATCTTGGCTATGGGAGCAGGAAAAGATGCTGCCCATGAAATAGATGAATATATTAAAGGAAAAAATTAATTCTTTAGAATAAATTATAGTACGAAAAAGAAGCCAGTTTCTACAAACTGGCTTCTTTTGTATAAACTGTTAAAAATTGGGAGGCAGGGTATGAATCTAAGAAAATTTTTATATAAAGATGATGACTTAGGAGTTACTTTTAAAGAAGATGGAACTATCAAAATAAAGGTTTGGGCTCCTAATATAAAAAATATTCTTTTGAATTTATATTCTAAATATGATTCACAGAGACTTATTTTTTCTAAAAATATGGTTAAACTAGAGGATGATGTCTGGAGTATTATTTTAAAGGAGAGGGAAACTGGTTATTTGAATCTGGATAAATTTTTTTATGACTTTAAAGTAGAGCACTTAGACGGGACTCTAAAATATGCTCTGGATCCCTATGCTAAGTCCATGGCAAGTTTTGTACCGGATGGAGATGCGGACAACATAGGAAGGGGAGCCATAGTGTCTATGGACTCAGAGGAAGCGGGAATTAAACCAACCAGTATTGGGATGTCTAACCTGGGATCTCCTACAGACATGGTGGCCTATGAGATCCATATAAGGGATTTTACCATAGGTACAGGTATGAAAGATGCAGGAACTTTTAAGGCATTTTGTGAATATGAGGAAGGGATAAAGCATTTAAAGGAATTAGGAGTCACTCATGTTCAGTTTTTACCTATACAAAACTACTTTACTGTAAATGAGGGAGAAAAAAAATATAATGACTTCGGTTCATCCTATAATTGGGGGTACGATCCCCATAACTACTTTACACCTGAGGGCTGGTTAGTTGCAGATCTAAAAAATCCATATGGCCGTATCAAAGAATTGCGAAATTTAGTAAATAAACTCCATGAAAATGGAATTGGAGTTATCATGGATGTAGTTTATAATCATACCTATAACTGGGATATATTTGAAAATTTAACACCGGGATCCTATTATCGTATGTTTGGTGAAAGCATCTCCGGGGGAACAGGAGCAGGACCGACTTTAGAAAGCCGGAATCTTATGGTAAGAAAATTGATTATTGATTCAATAAAATTTTTTATAGATGAATATGGGATAGATGGATTCAGATTTGATCTTATGAGCTTTATGGATGTAGATACCATGGTAGAGATCAGGAAAGCTGTGGGAGATAATATAATATTACAGGGAGAAGCTTGGAATTTTACAGATCTTCCTGTCAATGAAGCTCCTGTAAAGGGACATATAGCCAACTATCCCCATAGGATAAATTTGGCGGTTTTCAATGATAGTACCAGAGATTCCTACTTAGGAAAGATTCATGAACCTGGCTTTGTCCAGGGGAACTATGATTTTACAGATATATGCAGAGCCGGAATTATAGGAAATATAATAGATTATTATAATAAATCAGTAAGTATAGACCTCTATCATAGGTTTGCTTATTCTCCAAATGAAACTTTACAATATCTTTCGATCCACGATGGTTTCACCCTTTGGGATAAGATTAATCTATCCTATAACGGAACTATGAAAGAGAGGGCTCATCTTGTAAAATTTAGTCTGGGGATGCTTTTTACCTCTCAGGGAAAGATAATTATCCAGGGTGGAACAGAGATCGGTCTTACAAAGCCACTGGGGAAGAAACAACAGTCAAAGGACCCGGAATCAGACAGAGCTCATACATCGGAATTTATCAATTTTGATGATGATATCGGAAATATAACCCACTATCATGAAAACAGCTACTCCTCCTCTGATTTTGTAAATAAAATAAGGTGGACAAGGAAGGAGAATGAGTTATTTAGGGGGATAAATGATTATTGCAGTGGTTTAATAAAGTTAAGAAGGTGTGTCAATGCTTTGAGATATTCGACCTCAGAAAATATAAAAAAAGGATTAAAATTTATATTGGAAGATGATTTTAATGCCTATAGAGTAATAGCCTATACCTTGGATAATACCATTGAATATAATTATGGAGCGGGAGTTGAGAGAATTCCATACAGTAAATTTTTAGTTGTACACAACGCTTCCTTTGAAATTTTAGAATTAAAAAATAAAGAATTTTTTGAAGGTATGGAAGTTTTGGTAGATTCAAAAAATGCCGGTATAATTCCAATAGAGGATACAGAGATAGTGGTAAAGGATGGTGCATTAACGATTACAGCAAATACAACGGTAGTTTTAGGAGTAAGGGAATAGAGATGAAAAAGGAGCTCTAATTAGAGCTCCTTTTTGTTTAAATATCTGATTTGTATAAATTTAGAAGTTCATATAGAACTTTGTTTTTTTCTGATAATTGGCTAAATCTCCATTGATATAGACTATACTTCCGCCTTTGATGCTGTTGATCAGATCTTTACTGAGATCTAAAGGAACAGCGGGACAACCCCAGCTTCTTCCCAATCGTCCATTTTTATTTATAAATGATTCTGTAGCATATTTTGCTCCATGGATAACTATATTTCTTTCTCTGGCATTATCATTGATTCCTTTTTCTAATCCGTCTAACCTCATAGAATAGCCATTGGATCCCATATAGGTATTGGAAGTTTTAAAAAATCCTACTGAACTTTGAAGAGAATCTATATTATTTGAAAATATCTTGGCAAATTCTCCGCCGGTATTTTTTCCATGGGAAACATAGGTATCGAAAATAATTTTTTCTTTTTTGAGGTCGATAACAAACAATCTTTTTTCATTGGCTGATTTTGTGTAGTCGATGATTGTTATGACTTCCTTATTTTCTGTGTCAATCTCCGATAATCCCTCAAGGGCTCTGTTTAAAACTTTTTTATCCAATCTTGGTGTATCTAACTTTTTATACAGGTTCTTATCGATAAGAGTGCTGAAACTCAGACTATAAACGAGAAAAACAGATATAAATAATATTAATTTTTTCATCTTGCCTCCCAGTGTTAAATTAAATTATGCGGTGACTAATTATATCACAAAAATAACATAAGTGATAGAAAACAACTTTTGTTAAACATCAATTTTCGTGTTATACTGAAAAAAATTAAATTCAATAGGAGAAAAATATGACATTTAAAGAACTTTTTGAAGTAGGACAAAAATTTGAAAACTATATAGAGGTAGCTACTGAGAGTGAAAGAAAGAGAATCCCTAAAAATTATTCCAGAATAGAACTCCCGGTGGATCTGATCGATGAGATCAAAGAGATTCAAGAAGATATTTATATCTTGGCCAGTGGTGAGATGTGGTGCCCGGATTGCCAATTAAATATAACTGTGGCTAAAAAATTAACTGAGATCAACGACAATATTAAACTTTCTATAATATCTATGGGAAGGGGCAGAAAATATTTGATGCCTCTGCTGAATTTAGAAGAATTTAAAATACCTACAATGGTAATTTTAGATAAAAATTTTAATCAGTTGGGATTATTTTTGGAACGACCTAAAAGTGCAAAAAAATTAGAAGAAAATTCCGAAAATGAATTGTTTTATCTTAAGGGAAATTTTCTTATAGATGCTGCCAGAGAACTTATTTTATTAATGAAGAGATAGAGCCTGAAAAAAAACAGGAAGGAATAAATCTAGTTATTTTATTTCCTAAATATATGAGTATTTCACATTCTGGTAGAAAAATTATCTGAAAATTTTTATTAGATAAAATTTTTAGATTAAAAAACTTAATTATTTTTTTAGATATATGGTAAAATAGAACCTCGTGATTTAATTATTTCTTGAAAAGCCTAGTATAATATGTTATATTTAAATATAGATAACGTCTAACTTTTTTGAAAGATAGTTATGGAGGAGTAGAATATGATCTCATGGATTAAAAGGATTTTAAAAATAAAAATAAAAATAAAAAAAATATAAGCAGGCACAAAGAATAAAAGAGAGGGAAAAATCCCTCTCATTTTTTAGTTAGATTAATATATTTTTGGTCTTTTAGAGTTTCCCCTGATATCCACCTCTATTAAACGCTCTATTTTTTTACCTCTATAACCGACCATATAGCTGGTCATATTTGCAGCAGAACAGCTGTGATTGGGAATTATCTCTATTTTTGAACCTATTTTTAAATTTGTCTGTCCGCAGATCTTAACTTTAGCTACTTCCTCTGAAAGACCGGTAACTATAAGTTCAGGATGACCCTTTACAGTTCCGAACCCCTCGACAAGTGAGCTACCATGTGCCCCCTTATCTAAACCTAAACATTTACTTCCGCAATCTAAAATAAAAAGATCTTCAGCAGGCTGGGAAACAATGGTACTCATAACTGTAAGAGAGCACTCCTCCACTGTAGCCACTCCCAATGCTAACTGGATAGCATCACAGAATACATAATTTCCAGGTCTGGAAACTGTTATATATGGTGATTTTATAGCTTCAGAGAATGTAGGAGTGGTTCCTGTGGCTACAATAGCACATTGATAGCCTGATTTTTTTAGATTTTTGACAGCTGTTTCAGTGGAATTAAGTTCCATCTCAATAATAGAACCTACCTCCTCTTTTCCTAGAACTCCATAGACCTGTCCTGTATGTGTACAGATGCCTGAAAATTTTAAATTTTTATAATTATCTATTATTTTTACTGCTGAAACCACTTTATCGGCCTTTACACCAAACCTTCCTAACCCTGAATCTAAGATCAGGAGGTAGTTTATTTCGTCATTACCTAAAGCCTGTGAGATCTCTCTGGCTCCCTCTTCTCCGTCAAGGGCTATATAGACCTCAGCTTTATTTTTTAATTGAATTATCCTTTCTATATTAGCTTTCCCTAAAACCGGATAGGCTAACATTACTTTTTTTACACCTGATTTTTCAACTACAGCCTCTGCTTCATCTATAGTTCCTGTGAGTACTCCAGCAGCTCCTGCTTCCATCTGCATCCTGGTTATCTCTGTGCTTTTATGAGTTTTAAGCATAGGCCATAACTGTGTTTTAGTTTCATCGGCTAACCTTTGAAACTTTTTAATATT
>CAZUGM010000035.1:7146-13615 GCA_964619915.1 uncultured Fusobacteriaceae bacterium
AAGTAAATTTTTTAATAAAGCAACAACTCATCGTTTTTCCATTCAATTTATAAATCTCTTCAAAGAAACTTTTTAATATTTTCCTCTAAAATGTCTAAATTCAATAAAAAACAGGGGGTCGTTAAATTATCTATATTCATAATTTTTATCTCCTAAATTAAATATGATTAAATATAATATAATCAGTTTAATTATATTTAATGAATTATAATCTAAAAAATGTTTTTTTACAACTGTCTTCTGATCTTTCAGGAAGTATTGAATTTATGATCCTTACCCTGACTTCGGGGATGGAATCTTATGAAAAAAGAAGGGAACATAAGGGAGAAGAGGTTGCGTATATATTAGAAGGAGAAGTTTCCTTAGACTTAGAAGGGGATAAGTTTACACTATCCCAAGGAGATAGTGCCAAGATTAATTCATATATGAAGCATAGATGGAAAAACAACGGTGAAAAAACGGTAAGGATAATTTTTGCTATCAATCCTCCGTATTTTTAAAAATTAGATAAAAAAGCCTTCTGCAACTTAAATTAAGTTGCAGGAGGCTTTTATTTTATTCACAAACCAATACATATCTTTTAAAACTTCCCTTGGTAACTGCACATCTGTCAACTATCTTTAAACCTGACTTTTCAACCATATAATCTAAATCTTCAAAGGTTATTAAGATCATTTTTTTGGAGATCCGTCTGGCAGTATCTATTATATCCTGCTGTTGGTCTTTGGTAATATGACTAAATAATCCGTAGGGAATATCCACTATAGAACTGTCATAGTTTTCTTTTATTGTATGCATATCCTGATGGGTAACTCTGGGTTCCAGGTTAAAAAAATTCAAATTTCTTTTGGCATTATTGGTGTTTTTTTCACTGATTTCAGTTCCCCAAATTTCATAACCCATGGATAACCCTTCTACAATTGTAGTTCCTACACCGCAGCATGGGTCTATAATCTTTATATCTTTATTTCCGTTAGCTGCGATATTTACAACACTCCTGGCTACCCTTACATTGAGGGAATTGGAGTAACTGCAAGGTTTTTTTTCATGGGTGATCCATAACTTATTATTTTTTTCATAGGGACCAAAGACCCATTTTTCATTATATCTACCTAATCCTAAAACTAGTTTTGGAGACTTAACATCGGGGATTCCCATGATCTTATCTCCGATCTTGCTGAGATATTCATATCTCTCACTGAAGGATATATCTGATTTTAAGGCTTTTACAAACTCCAACCTAAAATCATCTAATGCTATTATATTTTCTTCTAACTTATTTAAAATATCTTCGAAATTTTCCCCTTCATGGAGTACTTCCATTCTGCTTTTAATAAAAGTACTGTCAGAAGGATTAAAATTTATATCAGATATTAAGATTTTATCTTTTGGTTCGGCATTAAAAATTGATCTCATCTCTAACATACAAAGTTCTTCTTCAAATGTAGGATAGTTAATTATATATAGAAATTTTTTTGACTCTTTCATTCTGTTCAACTCCATTTGGATACAAGGTCCCATTGCTTTTTTATTTGTATAACATTATATCATAGATATAAAAAAAGAGCTTTTAATAAAAAAAAGCTCTAATCTATAAAATAGATCTTATTTAAATTTTAAATCCAATTCCCTTTTACCGCTGTTTCCTACTTCGGATTTTAATTTTTTTATAAACATCCCCATTTCATCTGCACTTCCGGCAATTCTGTTAAAAATAGCGAGGTACTCGGTCAGGATAGGATTATCTGTATCATATGGATATCTGATGATATGATCAATCTCACTCCAAGCCTCCTCAAATACTGTTCTGGCCTGGATCTCTATAAAGGTCTCTTTAGATTTTGAGATATGGGCTCCAATAAGGTAGTGGACAGATCTGTAGCCATATTCCCTTATGATAACTTCACAGTCAATATCCTTTAATTGATCTTCTAAATTTTCCATGTTGTAATCCCCACGTCTCACATTGAGCTGAGGAATCTCCTTGGTTTCCCAAATATCTGTGATACTTCTATGTAAGTTTATCCAATCATCTTTGAACAGGTGTAAAACTCTTATACCGATTAGATCAGTAACGATTTTTATATAGTTTGTTACATCGATATTTAGATCATGATATTTTTTACCTTTTCTGATGATTTTTTCAATAAGATGGCTGGGTTCTTTTACTCTTCTTCTCACAGAATGGACTAAGGGCACATCGATTAGCTTAGAAACTATATGTTCGGCTTCCTTTTCTAATAGCGGCACTATTTTGCAATAATCAGCATAAATATTATTTAAACTATCCCAATCCAACCCTGTAGAGATAAAATATTCTTCTGAAATATCAAAGGTTTTAAAAAAATCTTCTTTATTTAATTTATGTATTTTTACTTTTTTCATTAATTTTTCACCCCATAATAATTTTTTTTAAATTTATTTGAAGTCATCTATCCCTTGTTTTATCTAGCTTTTAGCTCGATAAAACGTCAACTTACAAATAAATTATAGCATAAATAAAAAAAAAGGGTGCATTTTTCTGTATTATGTAGTATAATCTTTTTGGAAGTAGATAGGTAACTGGTGTGCCTACCGGTCTTCAAAACCGAGTTTTGGCGTTAAGTCGTCATGGGTGGGTTCGATTCCCATATACTCCCGCCAAATAAAATTTCAAACATCCTGCGGGGTGTTTTTTTTTACAAAAAAGTCCCTAAATATTTTTTAGGGACTTTTTATATGCATTTTATTTTACTTCTTACTTCTTAAGGTTATTATAACCCCTGATATGATCATAAAACCTTCTAGGACCTTGGGCAGTGTAATAACCTCTCCTAAGATAAAGTATGCCATTATCATGGAAAACAGAGGAACTAAGTTAACATACAGGGAGGTCTTGGCAGGTCCTATCCTTTTTACCGAAACCTGCTGGATTAGATATGCTATAACCGAAGCAAAGATCGACATATATATTAAACTGCTCCATCCCATCCAGGTAGTCTTCGGTAAAAACCTCATTGGATTTTCATATATTACCACAGGGATCAGAAGGATTACACAGAATAAAAATACATAGAATGTAAGTTTTATAGGTGCAACACGTCCTACGATTCCCTTTAAAACTATAAAGTATAGGGAAAAAGAAAGAACGGCTAAGAGCATATAGATGTCACCTACATTGAAATTCATATTTTTAATTACGTCTATGGAACCATTGGTAACTATCATAGCTACTCCTAAAAAGGAGATGAGTATTCCCCCGATGGCTTTTTTAGGAAATCTTTCCTTTAAAACCAGGGATGCAATGATGGTAGTTATGATCGGATTCATAGCTGCTATAAGGGATGTATTCACACTGCTTGTATACTTTAACGCTGTAAAAAACAATACATGGTATCCTACCATACCGAGAAGGGACAGGAGGAGTATTCTGGGAATATCTGACTTCTCCAATGTTAAATCTTCTCCTCTTCTCCACATGATTAAAAATAAAACTGCAGCTGCTATTAAAAATCGAAAAAATGTCAGAGAGTATACAGGAAATTCCGCTATGGAAAATTTACCTGCTATAAAAGCTCCTGAAAAAAACAGAGTTGCAACTACCATTAAATTTTTATCTATCAATTCTTTTATCCTGTTTTTATTTAAACCTATAACCTCGTTTTTCATCCTATCCCCCCTTGAATTTATTATAATTAGATACATTCTAGCAATAATAATTTTTTTTTACAATTATATTCAAATTATTTTTAATATGGTTTAATTATATTGTATTTTATTAACGAATATGTTAATATTCTAGGACGGTATGAAGGGCCGTAATTTCCTAATCGATCTTGGAAGATGTTTGGGAATAAAAACATCTTCCTTCTTTATATTGGGAATATAATTAAGGAGTGTGGTAGTGTGGAAATGTTGAAGAGAGTAATTGATAGTCTCAATGGTTTTTTATGGGGGACCAATCTGCTGGTTGTAATGTTGTTAGGTGTAGGGGTCTACTTTACGGTAAAAACCAGGTTTGTGCAATTTAGGCTGTTTAAACATATGGTGAAATTGTTGGTAGATAAAAGTGAAAAAACTACAGGGGGGATATCATCCTTTCAGGCTTTTTGTATAAGTACAGCCTCTAGAGTAGGAACAGGGAACTTAGCAGGAGTAGTAGCGGCTATCTCAGTAGGAGGGCCGGGAGCTATATTCTGGATGTGGATAGTTGGGATGTTAGGAGCTTCTACAGGCTTTGCAGAGGCAACCTTGGCGCAACTATACAGAACAAGGAAAAAAAATGGAAATTTAACAGGAGGATCGGCATATTATGTTGAAAAAGCCCTGGGAAACAGAAAATTTGGTATATTGTTTGTATTGGCTTCGATTTTTTGTTTTTCAGGAGTAAGTGCAATTACAGCTAACTCTGTAACTGTATCTTTTAACAATGCTTTTGGAATAGATAAAACTATCATGAGTTTTTTACTGGTAGTATTTACCGGTATACTTACCTTTGGTAAAGCCACTAAAATTCCTAAAATTTTGGAAAAATTGGTGCCTATAATGGCTGCGATCTATCTAATGCTGGTATTTGTAATAATGTTTAAAAACATAGGAATTATACCTAGAGTTTTAGGAGAGATCGTTGAAGGTGCTTTTGGCTTTAAACAAGCTGTCGGCGGGGGAATGGGAGCAATAGTCATGGCCGGTGTAAAGAGGGGATTATTCTCCAATGAGGCAGGTCTTGGAACAGCCACATCAGTAGCAGCTACAGCAGAGGTAAGTCATCCGGTAAAGCAGGGACTTACACAGAGTTTAGGAGTTTTTGTGGATACCTTGGTAATCTGTACTTCTACAGCGATGATCATGTTATTAGCTGACAAGGGAGCCGTAGAGGGATTATCTGGAATGGAGCTTTTACAGGGCGCTATGAGCTATCATTTTGGAGGATTTGGAGTAAACTTTATAGCCTTGATCTTATTTTTATTCTCATTTAGTACGATTTTGGGGATTGGATACTATGCCCAGACAAATTTGAGTTATATCAGTGATAAAAACTATCTGAAGTCAGGATATAAGGTCTTGGTTTTAGTAATGATCTTGTTTGGAGGGGTTAGCCAGAGTGCCGTAGTATGGTCTTTAGCAGATTTAGGACTGGGATTTATGGGAGTTATTAACTTAACTGCTTTATTTATCCTGAGAGGACAATGTGTGGAATCTTTAGAAGATTATGATACGAATATATTATCCAAGAAAAAATTGGTAGTGAATTAAAAAGGTCGCGGCGACACTTTAAAAGGCAGAGGAATTTCTCTGCCTTTTTATTTATTACTATAAAATATAATAAATAAGGGATTATAAAAAAATAATATAATCACTGATTTATTATAAATTCTGGAGAAGGCTTAAAAGGGTTTCTCTAAATTCTATATCGTTATTGACCTTTCTTTTTTTAGGACCCTTGGTTCTTCCCCCGGAAGCTCTAATCTTTGCACTCATATGCCTGGAGAACATCAATGAATCGATGTTGAACTTATTATAGATAAACCCGTTGGGATGGATAACACTGTGGGTTTTATCTAAGATAATAGTGGCCAACCCGTAATCCTGAGTAACGACTATATCCTCCTTTGTGGATATCTTCATAATTTCTAAATCTACAGAATCATCCCCCTTCTCTACCTGGATAACTCTAAAATTTCCTTTTAAATCATGGGCTGTGTCTACCACCATGATCAATTCTAAACTATATTTTTTTGACAGTTCTACACATATTGATTTTACACCCTTTGGACAGGCATCAGCATCTATTATTATTCTCAACTTTGTTCCTCCTACATCAACATTATCTGTCTAAATAATATCATATTATAAAAAATAATCAAAAGTTGAGTAAAATATCCCTTACTTTATCATCACTTATTAACTATAAGATTAAATTATATATATTTCATTATCATTTTTAAGTTTTGTATTTATATATTTAAAGAAAAGATTGGTTTAAGCTGGAAAAAATCTAATTATAGAATTTTTTATCTTGTCAATGATTAAAATAATAGTCCTTGATTATGAATCTTCTCTGGAAACAAATAAAATTTAATCGGAGAAAAGCAGGTGTGGTTATTTTTTCTGTTAAAAATTAACCATATAAAAGTTAAATATTTCTCATACTTTGACCATTAAAATTTATTTTAAATAAAGTTTAATGGATGAATAAAAAATAAAAATAAAAATATATGTGTATTTTCGTGTTTTGATTTTAGTCAATAAATTCAGTAGTTGTTTTTGGTGTTCTGTTTTGATATAAAATTCACATAGAGTTACAAGAGGGATAAGATATTTATCAAAATCACCATTTGACATAAAAAAGAGTAGTTGCTATACTCAACCCATGAGAAAAAAATAACTAACTCGGAGGATTTTTATGAAAATAACAAACGTAAAAGAATTACAAGAGTATTTAAAAAGTATGAAAAAAGCTCAAGAGGAATTTGCTACTTTCCCTCAG
>CAZUGM010000036.1:0-830 GCA_964619915.1 uncultured Fusobacteriaceae bacterium
GAGGCATGCTATTAATTTGTGTCGCAACTACATGAAGAAAAGAGGAGTTCAAAATATTGAACAATCAATTCTTGAGAAAATTGCAGAAATGGCAAATAATAACCCATTAGCAATTCGATTGACAATCGATTTGTATAATAGAGGTGTGGACATTTCTCAATCTATAAGTAAATCTCAAAAAGATATTGCTTCTTTTTCATATAAAAATTTAATAGAAGCTCTTCATGAAAACTCAATTGCCATTTTAGAGGCAATTTATGTATTATCTAAAGCTGCAAAGTCTGAATTGGTTGAATTTCTTAATATTGGAAATGAGGAAATCTCAGAATCGATTAATGAATTATCAAAAACGAGTTTAATAATTAGAGCTACTAATGATTTTGGAATAGACTCTTATCAGTTAAGTGATTCAATCAGAGACTTATTACTACTTAATCCTAAGAATATTGAAGTTCGTACAAAAATTTCAGATAGTTTAAAAAGTATTAAGGAAAAGATTCTTCTTCAAAAAACTAGAGATGAGCAGTTAGGAATTAATAAATTTAATGATAGTTTTGTTGAGCCACAAACAGAAAGGTATAGACACGCATTGATTGTTGATTTGAATAAGTACTTTTCAAAAAACAAATCATCTAAAAACTATGCAGAGTTAGCAGCTTTAAAGTCTAGATTTACCGATTTATTAATCTATAATCCCAAAGATTATCAAGTAACATATCATTATTCAAGGGTGTTAAAATCTCTGTCAGATAAGCCAGGAGAATTAAAAACTTTAAAACAATCTCAATATTTAAATCCCAACTCTCCAAGAACTAAAATTGCTATAGCAA
>CAZUGM010000036.1:915-9050 GCA_964619915.1 uncultured Fusobacteriaceae bacterium
TAATAATCCTGAATTTTCATCTCGCAAGTTTAGTTATACATTAACAAAGTTAAACTTACTTTGCTTGTTGTATTTGTCGAGACATGATAAGATTTTAGAAATTACAAAAGACTGGGAAGAAGACCCAAATTGGGCTGAAATATATGGCACCTATAGAGCTTCTACATTTAAAAGACAATCAGAGACACAAAAGAATAATATTGAAGAAAGGGTAAAATTAATAAGTGCTTCTCTCGATACTTTTTCAAGTATATTTAAGGGTAAAGAATATCCCATAATTACCTGCGTTGAAGCAAAAAAGATTCTTAAGGAATTCGACTATATTATAAATAACCCACACTACCCCTCATCACTTGTTGGAAAGTATGTTTCTTTTATTGCAAAACATTACTTCAATATAGTATCACGTTTGAGAGGTGAGTCTATTGATTCAAAGGATTCTAAAGAATTACTAACTAAAGCTTATAATGCTGAATTAAAATCTAATCCATTACACACCGCTGAGTGGTATTCGATTGATTCAGAAGTAGTATATGATGAAGAGCATATTCAGGAATTAACAGAAGAGGGATATTCAATTGTTGAAGTTTATAATATACCGGAAAAAGACAATGGCTTATCAAATTTTATTTTCGCTAATGATGAACTAGATAGACAATTCTTTTTAGTTGTTTCAAATTATGAAGGCGGTTGGCTAGGCTGGGCTGATATCAATATAGGAACGAAGTTGGCAATAAAATATGATTGTCTATCAAAAGATGGAAAGGCGACTTGTGCCACAGAAATATTAGATATCGACCAATATGTAATATAAAAACTTATTACAACAATTGCTCATAAAGCATAGCTTGCCGCCGGCGCAACACAAGCCTACGATGCATAGCCTAGTTTTTGGTGTGCCACTAGGCTGTGGTTTTCCAGCAGGTGAAAAATCCTGCCTAAGCAATTTGCTGTTCACTTAGAAGAGTTGCAGACAGATAAGCTCGTGAGTGTGACGCTGAAGCGTTGAATACACGAATAACCAAGCCGTAATACGCAAGTGTGAACCCATTGTAGCTTCGATATGTGTATTCTTAGAATAGGGAGAGTTTTGACGGTCTTCGAACCTTGCTACGTTCTATGGATTAACAGCTATGTGAAATACAATGATCTACCGGAGTCAAATGGATGACGTGGTTATAGATGGAAAATTACGGAATGTGGGAGATCTCTTGTTTTAAGGAATGGCAATCCTAAACATCCCGATATAAGGCATAGCAAAATTAGGGAAGGGGATAAGAGAAGTCGTAGGAGTACCGATGATTGTAGAGACAACAAAACTCTATATAGGAAAGAGGCTCTACTTTAGAGAAACTAATATGAAAGACAGAACGGCCTATATTGATGCATATCTATTAGTAAGTCCATCTTCAGCAATGACTGATGAGTAAGTTCGTGTATTTCAAAGTAAGCTATCCAGATGGCAGTCAAGATGCTTATAGAACCTTTATTGGAAGCCGATTTTATTGATAATTATTATGGATTTCGTCTCAAACGGGGAGCACAAGATGTGATTAAGCAAATAAAGAAGAACCTCTATGAGGGACATCAGTTTATTTTCGATGCAGATTTGTTGAAATACATTGATACAATTCCTCATGATAAACTCTTTGTTTTGCTAAAAGAGCACATTAAAGATAAAGGTATTTTGGATCTAATAGGACAATGGTTAACTTCCCCAAAGCAAATGAGCAATGGCGAGTTGATAAAATCAATATCAGGAACACAACAGGGAGGAGTAATCTCACCCTTATTGTCTAATATCTATTTACACATCTTTGATCGGATAGTAAGTAATCCTAAAAGTTTTTTTGCTAAAGCAAACATTCGTATAGTTAGATATGCTGATGACTTTGGGCTAATAGGTACATATTATTACAGAAGAGTACTTGGATTATCTAATGAATTGGATGGAACTAACAATAAATAAAGAGAAAACGTCCATCCTACACATCAACAAACGAAGTTTGTGTTTTCTTGGGTTTGAATTCTGAGTAATTAGTTCTAAGTTTTCATGGACAGTAAGAATTATACGAATGTACGCCCAAGTATGAAATATAGGTCAAAGCTTTTCACTCAAATCCGTGAGCTACTATGAAAGCGGAGTCATTGGAAGATAGAACCAATGATTTATAAACTAAATTCACTATTGATAGGATGGTTGAATTATTTATTGATTAGTAAAGTAAGCCACATCTGGGAAACGATTAAAGTAATTAGCACTTGGATTATAAATTATTTAAATGGTTGAAAAGTATAAAAAAGGAAAGCGCACAAGTAGTTACGCCAATGTCCATACATCATCTTTGTTTCAGATAAAGGTCTGTTAGACTTGGAAAAGTATGCGCGTTTGAAACCCCTTGCGAAAGCTCAATGAAGAACTTTATAGGTAAGCCGTATGAGCGAAAAGTTCATGTACGGTTTGATGAAGGGGGTGCTGAAGGTTTATAAAATTATATTATCTTTATGGTAAATTTAATAGAGTATGCTTTCAGGCTCTACTTTACGCAGCAAGGCTGTAAACATCTGTATTAGATATTTATTTTTAAACTAAATATGGAAAACTAGATAAAGGACTTATATGAAATGTTTTTTTAAAATAATGTTTATAGTAGATATGATATTGCTTGCATCAATAAGGCATGTAGAGCAAATTCCATTTCTTAATCAACCTATTTGGGACTCTTTAATTTTTATGGAAGCAATACTTTCTTCACCAATAACGAAAGTTCTATCACTTATATTACTCGCATTTTTAATTCAAGTTATTCTTATTAAAAGAATGTTTTGTAAAGCAAAGAAAGAAAAAGATAAATCTATACGAATATTATCAAATTCTACCTTTTTCCAGAATATAGAATACCAATATATTCCATCATATTTAGGTATTAGTATCTTAGCCTTTAGTATGTCGGAAAAGTTAGATTACCTTGTCGTGCTTGGATTGTTTTGTCTATTTCTGATTAATACTAAGATTGTATTCTTTTCTCCGTGGTTAAAACTTATTAAAAATTTTAGGCTTTATCTATTGAGTAATAATAATAAAGAAGAGTTACTTCTATTAAAAGGTGATAATAATGAAGATAACTTTAAAATAGAGAACTTAAGCCAAATAAGTACGGATATATTCATAGAAACTAAAAAATAAACCATATGTCAATTGAAAATAAAATAATAGTGGGAGTTACATCTCAAAAAACTGGAAAGATTCAGATTAACAACAAGCAAGCTTTTATTGATGCATTTTCTAATAGCTTTGAAGTAACTGATATAGATTCAAGTTTAGCTGTTGATTTCAAAGCTGAAGTATTTAATGGCATTCAAAAAGATGAGTGGTATTACATTGAATTGTCGGATGAAGATAAAGCTGATTTAGATGCTAAAATAAAAGAGCCAAGAACTCTTCTTACTACTGATGAATCTAAAACACTATCTCATATTGTTTATTATACATTTGAAAATTCAACAAGTAATAGAGTTAATATAGAACACATAACAAAAAAGAATATAGGAACTCAATATATACTAGAGTCAAAGAGAGGAAATAAATACAAATACTTAAAACCCAATGATAAAAATCTACAAATATCTGGTATTGTTCGAATAAAGTATTATAAAGATGAAAGCAGAATTTATTTCAAAAAAATCTCGGACCTTAAAGGTTTTTTCGATATTAGTGCTACTCATGAAGAGGCGACAGAAAAAGAAGTCAATGACTATAAAGATTATGCAATAATAAACTTTAATAAAAAATTTAATGTTGGTGATCGGAATAAGCATAAAATTAAAATGATATTAGAAGAAAAAGCAATATATCTAACTGATAGTTCAAAAAGAACAGCATTAAAAACATATGCAGATAAATATGGATTGGAAATGTTTAATGGCAACGATATCCTAGATGTAAGTAGTAATAAACAATTAACAGATATTGTTGATTTACTTTTAGAAAATTTCAATGAAGACCCTATTAGCAAAAATCCTGTTAGGATACAATCTAAAAAACCTTATATTAAGTAATGCAAATCAACTAGATAAGTTTGTTAAATCTTAACAAACTGTAGTTAAAAATAAATAAGCCCGCGTACTAACACGCGCTTATAAATAATTGCTGTATAGTAATAAATTAAAGGGTTATTGTTCGCATAATTTTCAGTGTAATTGGACAATGAAGTAACCCGCAATCGGCAACTATTTATAGCGCCAAACGTTGGCTGGAAGGTTAAGAGCGATACTGCAACATTGAAAATTAAGAAATGATTCTAGACTATTTAAATAAAACATTTAATAACAGAGAAATCGCATTGATTTCCTATTTGTTAGTTTTAATTATATGGACACTTACAAAGAAAAAGAATAGAAAATCAATTGTGCTAGTGATTAAAGCATTTATGGCGTGGAAAATACTTGCTTCGATATTTGTCTTGATGCTATATGTTGCATTAATAGTTTTTGGATTATTTAAAATTGGACTTTGGGATAAATCTTTGATTAAGGATACTGTTTATTGGACTTTTGGGGTAGGATTCATTATTATGATGAATTTTGACAAAGTATTAAAGGAAGAGCATTATTTTAAATACCTTATCAAAGAAAATTTTAAAGTCCTTATAATCATTGAATTTTTAGTTGGACTTTATGTTTTTGGCATCATCACTGAATTTATTCTAATGCCATTTGTGATTCTATTTTCAATGTTATTGGGATACACAGAGGTTTACAAAGAACATAGACAAGTTCGGAAATTTTTAAATGGAATCTTTAACATTTTAGGAATGGTATATTTAATCTATTCCGGTTATCAGATATACTCCGATTTCAATGCATTTACGACTACTGGCAATCTTAAAACATTCTTATTTCCGATAATAATGTCTTTTTTATTTTTGCCATTTGCTTATTCTTATGCATTGTTGGTCCATTACGAGAGCTTGTTCGTTCGATTAGAGTTTTTCCTTAAAAACAGAAAAATGAGAAGATTCGCTAAGTGGAAAATATTATTATCAGTAAATTTTAGTACTCAAAGATTAAAACAAATGACACATGGAATGTTATTTAGTGACTGTTCCACGAAAGATGATATTATAAAAGAGATTAAAGATAAATTAAAACCCAACAGCTAACAGCGTGTATAAAAAAGCATGGAGCCTTTGCATCGGCGGTATGAAAAATATATTTATACTGATATTAATTACATTATCAGCTTGTTCTGGCGATTCCCAATTTGAAGGAGCATATAAACACAAATTGCGCAGATCTGTGATAACTTGGGAGTACTTTGACTTTTTAAAAGATGGAACATTTAGATATAACAAAATTTTACATACAACTAAATATAAGACATTTTTCTGGCTCTTACAGATAGACAACCAGATGAATTAAAGTATATGCCTAAAAAACTCTATTGCGAAGGAAAAAATCTTTACCCTGTTTGTTTTATAAATGATTTATATTACTTGAAGAGAGAAAGAAATTATTATAAACGGTCTAAGAACAAAACACAATAAATAAAAACAGACAAAAAATACAAATTCTCAAGAAAACTGGTTTGGTGATACGGAAATAGATACTGTTATTAATTCCTTTAAAACAAAGTGGAAAATACCTGGAATATAAGTGCTATTGTAAAAGATTGCAGACTAAAACAGAAGACATTATAATGTATAATATAAAAAAGGGTTTAGACTTTTTTCAAAAAAGCAAGATTGGTTAAAATGAAGTGAAGAGAACAGTATATTTTTGGCTCAAAATAAAAATGGATTTGTTATGAAGCATGAATGGAGAAGGAATGAAAAGAATATATACCTACCTAAGACTAAGCCTGAAATTATTGATGTTCCAGAATATGATTTTTTTACAATAGAAGGGGAGGGAAATCCTAATGATGAGCATTTCCAGGAATATATTGGAGTACTGTATTCTTTGTCATATGGTGTGAAAATGAGTCCTAAGAAAGGGATTGTCCCTCAAGGGTATTTTGATTATACCGTTTATCCTCTCGAGGGTGTTTGGGATATTAAAGAAAATGCAAAAGAAGGGTTCGATGGGATGATAAATAAAGAGGATTTGGTTTTTAAGTTGATGATTAGACAGCCGGATTTTGTTGATATTGCTTTTGCTCAAACAATTATGGATATAACAAAACAAAAAAAGCCTCATGAGTTGTTGGATAAAGTGAAATTTGAGAAAATATGTGATGGGAATTGTATACAAATGATGCATCTGGGAAGCTATGATAATGAGGCTCTAAGTTTTGAGATAATGGAAGATTTTGCGGCTTCAAATGGTATTAAAAGGGTTTCAACTGTTCATAGGGAAATATATTTATCTGATCCACGAAAGGTAACTCCTGAAAAGTTGAAGACTGTATTGAGATTTAAGGTTGAAAATCTGTAACTTTACTGTAAATCATAATATGATTTGTTTTTTAACAGGTTTAATATTACACTCTTTATTATAATTTAGATACAAAATAGGCGTGATAGTAGTAAATGTTTTTATTATGGTAACCTTATTAGTTTTTCAAGCGTCTTATCTTAAAACTTAATATAAATATTTCACTCAAGCTGGCAGTAATTGCTAAGATAAAAATGCTGTCGGTTGATTAAATAAATAAAACCTGAGTTATGAAAATAAAATTTTTTGCCACATTATTAATTGGAGTTTTAAGTCTGGGCGGTTTTGCTCAGGACTTCGACAGAATTAGGTTAGATGATTTTTTTAACACTCTCGATGCCAACAATAGATTTATGGGTAGTGTTGCTGTTTTTCAGAATGGGAAAATAGTTTATGCAAAATCAATAGGGTTTTCGGATATTGAAAACAAGATTAAAGCGAATGAAAATTCAAAATACAGAATTGGTTCGATATCCAAGACGTTCACTTCTGTCTTGGTTTTGAAAGCTATAGAAAACAGTAAATTAGAGATTGATCAGACTATTGATCAATTTTTCCCTACAGTTAAAAATGCCAATAAAATTACTATAAAGCACCTGCTTGGTCATAGTAGTGGAATAAGTAATTTTACAAGTGACAAGGATTATATGAATTGGAATACTAAGGCCAAAACGGAAAAGGAAATGGTTGAAATTATTGCCAATGGAGGGAGTGTTTTTGAACCTGGGGCTAAGGTTGAGTATAGCAATTCTAATTATGTGCTTTTGACTTATATTCTTGAAAAAACGTTTAAAAAATCTTATGCTGATCTTTTAGTAAAATATATTACTGTGCCTATTGGATTAACCAATACTTATTTTGGTAGTAAGATTGATACTAAAAATAATGAATGTAATTCCTATAGTTTTTCCGGAACATGGGATCTCGAAAGTGAGACTGATATGTCTGTGCCATTGGGTGCCGGTGGTGTTGTTTCTACTCCTTGTGACTTGGTTAAATTCAGCGATGCCTTGTTTGGTGGTAAACTTCTGAATAAAGAGAGTCTTGAACTGATGAAAACTTTTAATGGTAATTATGGTCTTGGGCTGTTTAAATTTCCTTTTAATGAAAAAATTGGATACGGACATACTGGGGGAATTGATGGATTCTCTTCTGTTTTTTGCTATTTCCCTGATGGGAAAATTTCTTATGCAATGACTTCCAACGGGACTAACTATAATAATAACAATATCTCGATAGCTGTTTTGAGTGCTGTCTATAATAGATCTTACGAGATTCCTGTATTTAAGACCTATGTTGTTAAATCGGGAGATCTGGATAAGTATTTAGGTGTTTATTCTTCTACCCAGATTTCATTGAAAATAACTATTACCAAAGAAAATAATACTCTTATTGCACAGGCAACCGGACAGTCTTCATTTCCGCTTGAGGCTACTGATATAGGTAAGTTTAAGTTCGAAAGGGCTGGGGTTGTTATGGAGTTTGATTCGGACAAAAATACCATGGTTTTAAAACAAGGTGGCGGAGATTTCACTTTTACCAAAGAATAGATATTCTGCTGCTATAAAATGTTTATACCTGATTTAGTATGAGTGCTAAAACAAAATAATTTGTTTCACGATGTAATATATTTTCAATTTAATCGTCTTCAGTTAAAATGACTACGGAAGAGTTTAATATAGAGGTTTTGTCTTTGAAAA
>CAZUGM010000036.1:9074-13594 GCA_964619915.1 uncultured Fusobacteriaceae bacterium
GATTTTTCGTTTTGCCAGAAGAATTCTTATGAGCATTGAGGATGCTGAGGATGTTACTCAGGATATGCTTGTGAGGTTGTGGGGAATGAGAAATAAATTAGATGAAATTCAAAATATTGAAGCTATGGCTATCAGGTCGACAAAGAATATGTGCTTGGATAGGTTGAGGCATGAGGGGGTTAAAAAGCGGAAGATTGATGTTTTGAAAAATGATTGTACCGGGGTTGTTATGGATAGGCCTGATGATATTGAGATGAGGGAGATAATTAAGGATGTGGTGAATGATTTGCCTGAAAAACAAAGAATGGTGATGCATCTTAGGGATATTGAGGGGTATGAGATTGATGAGATAGTGGAAATGCTTGGAATGGATGATAATGCTGTGAGGGTTAATCTTTCCAGATCAAGGAAAAAGGTAAAAGAAGAGGTTTCAAAAATAATGAGGTATGGATTATAGCAGGATAGAAATATTAATAGAGAAATACTTGGAAGGCGTGACTTCCTTGGATGAGGAAAAGTATCTGAAAGCGTTTTTCTTGAATAATAGGGAGTTGCCGGAAGAATTTTCTTGTTATCGTTATTTGTTCGATTTTTTTGAGACAGAAAGTAGTGAAGAATCAAAATCATATATAAGCATTCCAAAGAATAATAAAAAGAACCGGTTCGTAAATAGTAAATTAGTTTATTCTTTTGGTCTTGCTGCTAGTGTTGTAATCTTTTTGACTGTTGCATTGGTTTTCTTTTATCCTGAACAGAAACAAGTCTATGCCTATATCGATGGTAAGGCTGTTGTTGATAAACAGAAGGCAATAGAGGAAACTAAAAAAGCTCTTTTGATTATTTCAAATAATTATAATGAGGCAACAGAGAATCTGAATTATTTAAAGGTGTTTAATGATGTAACTGAACAAGTAACTAAAAAATATTGATTATGAAACGTTTATTGATTATACTGATATTAGTGATACCCAATCTTGTATTTGGGCAGAAATCACAGTTGAATGAGTTGTTCGACAAATATTCGGGTATGGATGGTTATACTTCTGTATATATTACAAACTATATGTTTGAGCTTGTTGCAAAAATAGAGGCCGATGAGGATATGGAAGAGTTTAAGAATGTTACTAAGGGACTTGATTTTATTAAAATATTAACAATAAGTGATGATAGTCAGGCTGGTGATAGAGTGGGCTTTATGAATGATCTGAAATCTGTTCTTAAAAAGCCTCTTTATAAGGATCTTATGGTTGTTAAAGAAGGGAAAGAGACTATTACTTTTAAGGTTCTTGAAGATAAAAAGAAGATAGTGGAACTGGTAATGACTGTTGAAGGTGGGGACGAACCTGTGCTTATTTATATGGGGGGAGATATTGATTTGAATAATGTGTCTAAAATGTCGAAATCGTTTAAAATAGATGGTTTTGAACACTTAAAAGAAGTTAAGCCTAAAAAGAAATAATAATTTAAACCTATAGTTATGAAAAATTTGCTTTTTTTATTTTTTATTGTTGTTTTTTCGTCTTGCGTGTTTTCTTCGGGGAAGATTAATACGGACGGCTATATGGAGTTTTATAACTCGCATAAGGATGGTGAAGGGGTTGTTTCTTTTTCCATTCCTGCTGGTCTTGTCGGCTTTGTTGTAAGGCATAATGCAGAGGAGGATGTTGACGAATTGGTTGATAAGATGCAAAAGGTAAACTTCTTTATTGCTGAGGATGCTGATAAGGAGCTTGTAAAGGATCTGAAGAAGAGTTTGTCTGAGTCTGATTATAAGGATATTATGAAGGTTAAAGATGGTAGATCGACTGTTGTTTTTAAAATAAGGGAATCTAAGGAATATTGTGATGAATTACTTATGATGGTTCAGGATGAGGAAGATGTGTTTGTTATGTGCATATGTGGCGGTTTTACTGTTCATGATGCTAAAAAACTTGCAAAGTCAATTAATATTGAAGATGCTGTTAAAACAAGGCGATAATTAGAGTGAACTAATTACTTGTTTTAGTTTTAACCTGATTTCATTTGCAATGGCAAGCAGTTTCTCATTCTGAACTGCTTGCATCGATGCTACAGGGTCAGTTACTGTCTGATCAGATAGTTGCAGGTGTGTAATATAAAATAAAGGCCTTCTCTGTATTAAAAATAGAAGGCCTTTAACTATTTATTAGTATCGTTATTTACTTCAAATAAAAAGTAGTCGTACCTATGTGGTTTTCTTCTGAGAAAAGGTCTGCTGTGTATTTACCTTTGTCAAGACTTCCGTCATTATCCCAGTATATTGCGATCTCTAGTCTTTCTCCTTCATATTCTATATCTCTTTTTGAAGTATAGGCTATTGTAGAACCTTTGTGTTCAAATGTGCCTTGATCTTTAGATGTTAATATTGACTCGTCAGGACCTTGAATTCTTAAATAAAGTGAACGTGTTCCTCTTTTGGCTGTTATATTTTTGCGAAGAACAAATTCTGCCTTAAGTTTATCTGCTTTTCTGTATTTCCTTATCTTGCGATCTTTGCTGTTTACAGGATATACTACAAAGTCTATTGCTTCTAAAGTTGCTGCCTTAGAAATAGTCTCTTGCATCTCTTCTGTTTGCTTTTCAAGCTTATCAGCTCTTTCTTTTGCCCAGCTCATCTGTTTTTTTACCTGCTGATTTTCTGCAAGAAGGGCTTCGTTTAGTCTGTTTAATGAGTCGATTTGTACAACATAGCTTCTAAGAACTGTTTTCAGTGTGCCAACCTCCTTTTTGTATCTGGCTATCTCTGCATAAGAATTGTTTCTGAAGATTCTCATTTTTTCAATTAGCTGAGTGATCTTTTCCTGTTCCCCTGCAAGCTTAACTTTCAATGTGTCGTTGTCTGTTTGCAGATTCTCATATTCAGTTGATAATTCCTGAAGTTCTGTCTGTAAATTATTCTTTTCGTTTGTGATTTCTTTTACATATCTTTTATTCTCTGATCGCTGGATAAAAAAGATAATAGTTAATGCAATAAGTATTACGGCCAGTGCCCCCAAAATACCAACTAATATTTTGTCTTTTTTACTCTCAATTAACTTATTCCCCATAATTCATTTATTTATTGTTATTCTGCAAATGTAAAAAATATGTTATCAAGTTCCAATTAATTGTTATACGTTAGTTTATATACTTTTTATACGAAATTGTAGTGATTTGTTGTAAAAATAATTTATTGATATCATAATAATAAAAAAATTAAAGTAACTTAGGGGGTGTTTAACAGCTGCTTTTTAATGAAAGAAGATTTTTTACAATATGTCTGGAAGTATGGCTTGTTGAAAACCAATATCTTACGAACTAATAATGGGGAGAAGATTGAGGTTTTGGATTTTGGACTTATTAACACCGACGCGGGTCCTGATTTTTTTAATGCTAAAGTAAAAACAGGAAGTGTTTTGTGGGTGGGTAATATTGAAATTCATTTAAGGGGCAGTGACTGGTACAGACACAATCATAATATTGACCCGGCTTAAGATAATGTGATATTGCATGTTGTGGAAATAGATGACAGAGAGGCGTATTCATCTACTGTTAAGATTTCCTACGTTGATGAATTGGTGTTTGAATATGAGAGTTTGTGTAAGAGTAGAAAGAAAATCCCTTGCATTCATAGAGTTAATGAGTTGGATAGCTTGACTATTGCTGGCTGGCTGAATAAGCTGGTGGTTGAGCGTCTGCAAAGTAAAACAGAAGGTATTCTGAATTTATATAAATATAATAATAATTCATGGGAGGAGACGTTTTATCAGATCGTAGCCAGGTATTTTGGCTTGAATGTAAATTCTTTTCCATTTGAATTGTTGGCTAAGAGTACTCCTTTGAAAGTGCTTCTCAAAAATAAGGATTCTGAGATTGCTATAGAGGCTATGCTTTTCGGACAGGCTGGTATGTTGTCGGGGGAAAAAGGTGATACATACTATAGTTCATTAAAAAAAGAGTACGAATTTTATAAAAAGAAGTATTGTTTAAAGCCTTTGTCTGGTGATTTATGGAAATATCTTAGGTTAAGGCCTTCGAATTTTCCTGAAATAAGGCTTGCTCAGTTTGCTAATCTTATTTATAAATCAGATCCTTTATTTTCAAAGGTTATTGAATGTGAATCATTGTCTCAGTTATACTCTCTTTTTGATACTAGGGCTTCTTCCTACTGGAATAGGCATTATTCTTTTAATAAGAGTTCTGTTAGTCAAGTGAAGAATATGGGAAAATCTTCAATAGATATTATTATAATAAATGCCGTAATTCCTATTATCTTTGCTTATGGTATTAGTCATGATATGCAAAAGATAAAAGATAGGGCTTTTGATTGGCTCGAAAAATTAAAGGCTGAGGGCAACAGGATCGTTATGCAATGGAAGGATGCAGGGGTAAAAGTTAATTCGGCTTTGGAATCGCAGGCTTTGATTCAGTTAGAGAAAAATTATTGCGATAGAAGGAAGTGTTTGTCGTGCGATTTTGGAAATAAATTATTAAGAAAGAATATATGATAAGAGTATTTGTAA
>CAZUGM010000037.1:0-8246 GCA_964619915.1 uncultured Fusobacteriaceae bacterium
TAAAATATAATTAAAATTTTCAGGAGGTCACAATAATGGCTAAAACTATGCAAACAATGGACGGAAACCAAGCTGCAGCGTGGGTATCATACGCATTTACAGAAGTAGCAGGAATCTATCCTATAACACCATCATCACCAATGGCAGAATATACTGATCAATGGGCAGCTCAAGGTAAGAAAAACCTTTTCGGGATGCCGGTTAAAGTAGTTGAAATGCAATCAGAAGCAGGGGCAGCAGGTACTGTTCACGGATCATTAATCGCGGGTGCATTAACAACAACATTTACTGCATCACAAGGATTATTGTTAAAAATACCTAACATGTATAAGATCGCTGGAGAATTATTACCTTCAGTAATCCATGTATCAGCTAGATCATTATCAGCTCAAGCACTATCTATATTCGGAGATCACTCAGATATATATGCTGCAAGACAAACTGGTTATGCAATGTTGGCCTCTGGATCTGTACAAGAAGTAATGGACCTTGCAGGTGTTGCACATTTAGCAACATTTAAAACAAGAGTACCTTTCATGCATTTCTTCGATGGTTTCAGAACTTCACATGAAATCAACAAAGTAGAAGTAATGGATTATGCAGATTTAGATAGATTATTAGATAGAGACGCAGTACAAGCTTTCAGAGATAGAGCAATCAATCCTCACCACCCAGTGACTAGAGGAACAGCTCAAAACGATGATATCTATTTCCAAGCTAGAGAAGCTCAAAATAAATATTATGATGCAGTGCCAGCAGCAGTTGCAGAATATATGGAAGAAATTTCAAAGATTACAGGAAGAGAATATAAGCCATTCACTTACTATGGAGCAGCAGATGCTGAAAGAATCATAGTAGCTATGGGATCAGTTACAGAGACTATCAAAGAAACTGTAGATCATTTAGTGGCATCTGGAGAAAAAGTAGGATTATTATCTGTTCATTTATACAGACCATTCTCTGCTGAGTACTTCATGAACGTTTTACCTAAGACAGTTAAATCAATATCTGTATTAGATAGAACTAAAGAGCCTGGAGCAAATGGAGAACCTTTATACCTTGACGTAGTTGAGTTATTTAAAGATGATAAAAATGCACCAAAAATTGTTGGAGGAAGATACGGATTATCTTCTAAAGATACTACACCAGCTCAAATAATAGCTGTATATGAAAATGCAAAATTAGATACTCCTAAAGAAGGATTCACAGTAGGAATTATCGATGACGTTACTAACTTATCATTACCAGTAGGAGAAGCTGTATCAGTAGTTGCTGATAACGTAAAAGAATGCTTATTCTTCGGATTAGGATCTGACGGTACTGTAGGAGCTAACAAAAACTCAATCAAAATCATAGGAGATAAGACTGATCTTTACGCTCAAGCTTACTTCGCATATGATTCAAAGAAATCTGGAGGAGTTACTAGATCTCACTTAAGATTCGGTAAAGACCCTATCAGATCAACTTATTTAATCAACAGACCTTCATTCGTAGCATGTTCTACACCTTCTTACTTAGGTAAATATGACATGACAAGCGGATTAAAAAAAGGTGGAACTTTCTTATTAAACTGTGTATGGGATGCAGAGGAAACAGTTGCAAACTTACCTAACTCAGTTAAGATCAAATTAGCTAAAGCAGAAGCTAAATTATTCATCATAAATGCTAACAAATTAGCAGTAGAGATCGGATTAAGAAACAGAACTAACACAATAATGCAATCAGCATTCTTTAAGTTAGCTGACGTAATTCCATTCGAAGAAGCTCAAGAGTACATGAAAGAGTATACTTATAAATCATACATCAAAAAAGGTCAAGATATCGTTGACATGAACTATGAAGCAATCGACAGAGGAGCAGGAGAATTAGTAGAAGTTGCTGTAGATCCAGCTTGGATTAACTTAGAATATGAAACAGCTGAAGACGCTTACAAAGGTACTGAATTTGTAGAAAAAATTGCTAAACCAGTAAACGCTATCAAAGGATACGACTTACCAGTATCTGCATTTGACGGATATGAAGATGGTACATTTGAAAATGGTACTACAGCATTCGAGAAAAGAGGAGTAGCAGTAGAAGTTCCTCAATGGATTCCTGAGAACTGTATCCAATGTAACCAATGTTCATTTGTTTGTCCACATGCAGTAGTAAGACCTTTCTTAATCAATGAAGAAGAGAAAGCTAACGGACCAGAAGATATGAAAACTTTAAAAGTTATCGGAAAAGCTGAAGGTGTAGAATACAGATTACAAGTTTCACCACTTGACTGTACAGGTTGTGGAGTATGTGCCAACGTATGTCCAGCACCTAAAGGAAAAGCTTTAGTTATGAAGCCAATCGCTGAAGTAATGCCTGAGCAAAAATTCGCTGACTACTTATTCAACGAAGTAACTTATAAGAAAGAGATCATGGGAACTGCAAATGTTAAAACTTCTCAATTTGCACAACCTTTATTCCAATACCATGGAGCATGTGCTGGTTGTGGAGAAACTCCATATATCAAGTTAATCACTCAATTATTCGGAGATAGAATGATGGTAGCAAACGCTACTGGTTGTTCATCAATCTATGGTGGATCAGCACCAGCTACTCCATACTGTACAAACGGTTGCGGAGAAGGTCCAGCTTGGGCATCATCATTATTTGAAGATAATGCAGAGTTTGGATACGGAATGCACGTTGCTGTAGAAGCATTAAGAGACAGATTAGAAGTAGAAATGGAAAAAATCATGGATAAAGTTACTCCAGAAGTAGCAGAATTATTCAAAGATTGGAAAGAGAATAGAACTGATGGAGAGAAGACTCAAGAGATCAGAACTAAATTATTACCATTAATCGAAGGTAATGAAGATGCTAAAGAAGTAGCATCATTAAAAGACTACATCACTAAGAAATCACAATGGATCTTCGGTGGAGACGGTTGGGCAAATGACATCGGTTACGGTGGAATAGATCACGTTTTAGCGACATCTGATGATATCAATATCTTAGTAATGGATACAGAGATGTACTCAAATACTGGTGGACAAGCATCAAAAGCATCACCAACTGGATCAGTAGTTAAGTTTGCTGCTGCTGGAATGCCATTAAAGAAGAAAGATTTAGCTGCTATCTGCATGTCTTACGGGCATATCTATGTAGCTCAAGTATCTATGGGTGGAAGTCAAGCTCAATACTTAAAAGCTGTTAAAGAAGCAGAAGCTCATAAAGGACCATCTATCATCATTGCATACGCTCCTTGTATCTCACATGGTGTAAGAAAAGGTATGGGTCACTCTCAAACTGAGATGAAGTTAGCTACTGAATGTGGTTACTGGCCATTATTCAGATTTGACCCTAAATTAGAATTAGAAGGTAAGAACCCATTACAAATCGATTCTAAAGAACCTAACTGGGACAAATATGAAGAGTTCTTATTAGGAGAGACTAGATACTTAACATTAACTAAGTCTAATCCTGAAAGAGCGAAAGAATTATTCACTAAGAATAAAGCAGAAGCTCAAAAGAAAATCAGACACTATAAGAGATTAGCTGCACTTGACTACTCTCAAGGTCTATAATTTATCCTCTTCCTTTTAGGAGTGAGAATAAAGCAGATATATAGAGAAAGGACTGGAATTTTCCAGTCCTTTTTTGTATTCTTTGACACTTTAAGTTAAGTTTTAATCGGATTAATAAAAAAGGAATCCTAAGAATCCCTTTTTTAGGTTTATCTGGATATAAAGTCACGTTACTTTTTTATGCCAGAATATATTTATTTTTCTTCTTCCATAGACCTGACAGATAAAATAGGATGGAGATGACTCCTATGGCATTTGTAGAAATTGCTGTAGAATACCAGAGAGATCTTTCACCTATGAAAATTCCCAGAATGAAAACAAGTGGGATTCTGAGCAGCCATAATCTGATAATGGTGATATACATAGATATCTTAGTATAACCGGCTCCCTGGTGTACCCCCATGATGATCTGTGAGATCCCCCATGCAGCAGCTGTAGGAGTTGTAGCAATAAAAAATTCCTTTGTAAGTTTTTTTATTGAAGGATCGGAGGTAAAGAAAGAGAGGATATTATCTGAAAATAAAATTATAATAACCGAACCTGAGATGCTGATAAAAATACTTATAAGTCCTAATTTCTTTACAGCTTCTTCAACTCTTTTTATCTTTCCGGCACCTATATTCTGACCAGCAATAGTAGTCATAGCAGCTGATAGGCTGGTCCCCAGACAGAATAAAATACTGTTTATCTTATTACCCAAACCCACTGCTGCAATGACAGAACTACCATAACCAACAGCATAGGAATTGATAAGCATATTTCCCAAAGGAGAGGTAGATTTTGTGATAACAGCAGGAATTCCCAAGGCAAGAATGTATATAAAATCTTTTTTAGAGATCTTCAGGTGCTTTTTTGAAATTCTTAATCCCTTTCCCTTATAAAATAGATCATAGACCCCATAAATGGTTAAAAAACCTTTTGAGACCACCGTGGCTATGGCAGCTCCTTTAATACCTAAATTCATCTGGAATATTAGAATAGGATTTAGTAAAAGGTTCAGGCAGAGGGAAGCAATATTCAGATATAAAGGTTTCATGGTATCTCCTTCAGCTTGTTTTATAGAGAGATAACATACGTTTATAAAGGTAAAAAAAGTCCCCCAGAGAATAATTTTTAGATAACGGGAACTCTCTGCTAACAGTACTCCGTGGGCATTTAGTGCTTTAAGGATTGGATCGGAAAGAAAAAATCCTGCCAGCCCAATAAAAACAGATAAAATAGATGCTAAAAAAATAAGGTTACCGATATTTTTTTTAGCACCATCATAGTTTTTGGCTCCTATATTTTGAGAAACCATAGACAGCATAGGGACTGCCAACCCCATTCCAATAGCCATGATTCCATTTATTATTGGATCAACAAAGGTAAGGGCAGCTACCTGAATACTTCCCATCTTTCCCATAAAAAACATGTCTGTAAGGGTATAGGCTCTTTGAATCAGTCCGCCAATCATGAGGGGAATAGAGATCTTTAAGATTACTTTATAGAGACTTTTATTAACTATCAAATCTCTATTTTTTTTATATTTCATTTAAAACTCCTTATATTATTAATTAGCTAAAAAACAACTATTAGATGAGTTTAGCCAGGATGAAAAAATCTTTATATTTTATCACATATTTAATACTTTAACAACTATAGGACACACTGACCTCAAGTTATGGGGTCAAAATTATGAAAAATAAAATTAACACCTTTCCAAACCTTAAAAAAATTAAGATAAAATTTATTAAATTTTAAAGTTTATTTGTTTAAAGTGAAAAAAAGTAGTATAAAAGTAGCGGTGATTTCATCGTTAAAATTAAAGGGGAGGGAGAAAAATGATTGAAAAGTTAAGAAGGGACAGAGGGAATTCAAAATATATCCTGTCATTTCCTGTATTTATTGTACTATTTACTATAAGTGTGGGACTCTATATAGTGGTGTCACCTAAGGCAATATATTTATTTGTCATACTGGGAGTTATTGAATATATCCTGGCGAAAAAAAGGTTTAACGGAGCAGTGAAATCACATAATATGAGGATTTTATCCACTTTATTTCTTCTTCTGCCAAGTATGATGGCATTGTTGTTTAATAATAAAAGTGAAGGTTTTCCAGTAGGGGTGACAGGACTAATTCTTCTCCTGGGACTCAGAGTATATCTTATGGCAGCAAAAACTAGCAAAAGAGTTGCGATGAGGAGTACTCCTAAGATTTTATTTAATCTGATAACCCTTGCATTATTTATATCAAACTTTTACTTTATAATCTTTTATAACTATCAAAATAGAGTAAAATGGGTAGCGAAAATTCCCAGCGGGATAACTTCTAATCTGAAGTTTTTAGATCAAAATATTTCCTTTCTGACCAACGATGATTTTTTGAGAAAAGATGTCTATGATTTTCCTCAGACCTATATTGTTGACAGGGACAGCGGAAAGACAATAGGTGTAGAAAAGGGATATAAATTTCCAGAAGAATTTAGACCCTTTAAAGGGAATGTAGAAAAAATAAAATATCAAAATTTGGAGATCTCAGTTACAGGGGATAAATTATGTATTGAAGATATCTCTTCTAAAAAACAACTATTTAAATTTATAGTAGATGGGGATATAGTGACAACTCCTGCTGTGAAAGATAATATACTTTATCTTGCAGCCAATGGGAGAGCTGTTATGGATAAGGTCAAAAGGACAGATGTTTATGCAGTGGATATAGAGTTTTTATTGGGAGAAAAATAATAGCCGTAAAATTTATTAAAAAAGATAGACAAAATAAAAAACGAGGCCGGCCTCGTTTTTTATTTTATCTACTGTTCCTTCCTGTCGTTTAAAGCTCTGTTGATAGTAGCAATATCGGAAAATTCGATATTTCCACCCATGGGAATTCCACTGGCAATCTTTGAAATCTTTACACCGAATGGTTTGAGTAATTTCATGAGATACATAGCCGTAGTTTCCCCTTCTAAATCAGGATTAAGAGCCAGGATAATCTCATCTATCTCTTCAGCAGCCACCCTAGTTAAAAGTGATTTGATATTTAATTTATCAGGGGTTATACCGCTGAGGGGAGCGATCTTACCGTTTAAAACATGGTATTTACCGTTGTATGACTTTGATTTTTCCAGGGCGATAATGTCCCTGTTATCTTCTACAACACAGATGACAGAACTATCTCTACTTTCATTAGCACATATATCACAGATAGGAGATTCACTCAAGTTACCACAGACTGTACATTTTTCAGTGTTATCTTTTACCTCATAGACAGCCTTTACAAATTCCTCTATCTCATTTGTTTCCATCTCCAGGATGTGGAATGCCAATCTGCTGGCAGATTTTTTGCCGATTCCCGGGAATCTATAAAAATAATCAGTTAGTTTTTCTATACTTTTTGTTGCCAAATTTTCCACCTCTTTAAATTAAAATATTATATCTACTATTATAACATTTAAAACAATAAACTTCATCCTAAAGAAAAGGTGGAATAGATTTAAATTATCATTTCTCATAAAAAAGCATATTATTCGAGAAAATATTTTAGCTTCCCTATATTGATCTAAAAACAGAGAAAAAATGATAATATAATAATGGAATACGAACTTAAAATAATCATAAAAAAAGGGGAAGTGTAAAAATTATGTTTAGAGCAGATTATCACATACACAGCGGTTTTTCCGGAGATTCAAATGAAAATATAGAGGATATAGTAATACAGGCTGTATCTTTGGGACTAAATGAAATAGCGATTACAGACCACCTGGAATATGATATGCTGGATATGGATTTTGAAGAGTGGACTCTGGATCTGGATAAATACAGAGAAAAAATAATAAATCTGAAGGAGATCTATAAAGAGAAGATAACTATAAGGCATGGAATAGAGATAGGAGTACAGCCTCAGATCAGGGAATATATGGAATCTTTAGTGGAAAAATATAATTTTGATTTTGTCATTGCTTCTAACCATGGAATCGATAAAATTGATTTGTCTAACGGAACTATTCAAAGAGGTAAAACCCGGGATGAGGTTCAAAAACTTTATTTTCAAACAATCTTAAAGAATATAAATTTATACACTAAGTACAATGTCTGGGGACATTTGGATTTTATCACCAGATACGGCGGAGAAGAATTTCTTGGGATGAACTTAAATAAGAATTGGGATCTAATAACGGAAATTCTGGAAAAGCTTATTGAGAAAGGAAAGGGGATAGAGATAAATACTTCTGGATATAGGTACAATGAAAATAGAGTCTACCCGTGTTTTGAAATTATAAAAAAATATGTTGAATTGGGTGGGAAGATAATCACCATAGGGTCTGATGCCCATAGAAAGGAAGATATTGCCAAGGATTTTTCAAAAGCTTATGAAATTTTAAGGGAACTGAAAGTGGAATATGTGACTACCTTTGAGAAGATGAAACCAATATTTAAAAAGATTTAAATGATCTAAAATACATTTGGAATAATAAATAAAATTAAACTGCCAGGTAACAGAGGAAAATAAGGCAATGACGGAAAAAACTATTAAAAGTACTGAAACCCCATGAAAAACTTCAATATATAAGAAATCTGATATCTTATCTTTCTTTGCATAATATATTAGGATATGAAAGGGGAAAGTTCCGGACCACGCCCAAAGCCCGCAACGAACGCAAACTAAACGCTGCCAGTTCCGTCTCGCCGAGAGCCGCACGAAGAT
>CAZUGM010000037.1:8256-9188 GCA_964619915.1 uncultured Fusobacteriaceae bacterium
TCTTTCTTTGCATAATATATTAGGATATGAATAGAAGAAAGATTATAAATCGACAAATTCTTATTTGTTTTTATAACCTTAAAAATCCCCTGGAATAAACCAGAGGATTTTTAAGGTATTGTGAATTTCTAATTCGTTTATCGATACAGATTTTAATATGGCAGAAAAACTTTTTATACCGCCTTATTTTGTATTTCATCTCTGACTAGTTTTATGTTGACTTTAATCATTTGTATAGCTTGATTTTTTTCAAGTTTTATATCGTTTTTTTTAGAAGGGGCAGGAATAATTTCTCCATTTTTTTCCATCCTATAAAGCTGTAATTCCAAGCAGTTTTTGGCCATAGAGTAGGCTTCTTTTGGTGTAGTTCCACAGGCAAAAACTCCATCTAAATTAGGAAATTCTACTGAAATATCATCATCATCGTCATCAATAGCAGCATATGTAAAAATTGCGGGATAAATATAAATATCTTTCATCTCTAATCATCTCCTTTGATACAGTAATTTTAAGTCCTGCTTATTTTAGGATACTTTTTACAGTTCCTTTGGCAAGATCTTTTTTAGAATGTGATATTGTACCCCTACCCTTTTAGAGGGATGTTCAAATTGAGGGTATAAATCTTTTATATTCACAAGGTAGAATCTAATTTTTTTAACCATCTTAATTAAATTATATGACTTTAAACCTCACCTCCACACTGATATTGTGTCTTTGATTTAGCTATACGTGAAAATAATATTTATCCTTTAATTTATTTAATTTTTAATGTCCAACAGAATAAATTCTTATTATTCTGTTTCTTTAAACTCTATACTTATTTTTACAAAATAAAAAAAACACACCATTAAATAGTGTGTTCTCCTTAAATTCTATTCCTAAATTATCTCTTAATTGATTTCTTTCAGCAATTTCATCTTTCAGCTTTTTCT
>CAZUGM010000037.1:9198-13335 GCA_964619915.1 uncultured Fusobacteriaceae bacterium
ACCCCAAATCTACTATAAAACAGTTTTTAAAAGCATTAAAGAACTAAAGCCAAGTATTTTATTTCAATTTTTAACCTCTTTCTTTCTCTCTAAATAATCTATCTCTAATATCAAACATTTCAAAATTAATCATTCTTAACAATTCTTTGTCATGAGTTACTAAGACAACGGCACCGTGATATTCATTTAACATATTTGCAATTGTAGATCTAGAGTAACTATCCATATAAGTAGAAGGTTCATCTATCACAAGTAAGTGAGTTTCAGCTAAGATGTTAGTGAATATTTCTAACCTCTTTTTCTCTCCACCACTTAACATATATAATTTTTTACTTCTAAATTCTTCTTCGTAATTGAAAAGAGAGTCAATGGCTCCTTCAATAAAGTCTTGGTTTAGACCAGTTTTATCCTGAATATATTCTGTAATCCTCATATTTTCATCTTCTAAGATAGTTTCTTGCTCTATATAAGAGAATTTTGCCTTAGGGTTTATATCAATAGTTCCTGTAGTAGGTGCTTCTTCTCCTAAAATCATCTTTAATAAAGTTGATTTTCCAGCTCCATTTTCTCCTACAATACATATTTTACTGTTTTTTAATATATCAAAGTTAACATCTTTATATAAGGTTTTTTCAGGAAACTCCTTAGAAACATTATTAACTGAAGCTATTACATCTCCAATATCTTTATTAATTGTAAAATATTCTTTAGGACTAGAATTATAAGTGTATTCAGATTCTTTAGAATGTACATTTTTCCCTTTTTCTAATCTTTCTAATTCTCTTTCCATCCTTCTTAAGATTACAGCATGAGAACGGTTATTACCGACTCCTTGTACTAATATTTCTTTTTTCTTAATTCTTTCACGGGTTTTTTCTATTTCAAATTCTTTTTCTCTATTCTCCTTCTTTTCTTCTTTTAGTTGTATCTTTTTATCCTTTTGGTAAGTTCTATAATCCCCTTCATATGTAGTTACTTTAAAATTATCTACATCAAAGAATTTATTAGAAAATAACCTAATAAAATCAACACTATGAGAAACTACTAAAAATGCTTTAGAACTTTTAGAAATAAAGTTAGCTAACCAAGAAGTCTTCTTTTTATCAAAATATGATAATGGTTCATCTAATATTACAAGGTTAGATTCTTTGAATAAAGCTATTGCAAGTCTTACATATTGCTTTTCTCCACCACTTAAATCTTTAAATTCTCTATCTAACTTACTGCCTAATTCAAATACATCTATAAATTCAGACTGTAAATGAATATAGTCATATGCTCCTAAACTTTCAAAAAGGTCTGAAGCTTTTTGAAATTCTTCCATTACTTTTTCATCATTCTCTGCTTCACCAGTAAACTGAGTCGAAACTTCTTCTAAGTGAACTTGAGCTTTTATTATATGCTCAAATGGTGAGTCTAATAACTCTTTTACTGATTTATCTAAACTTGTTTCTCCAAATTGATCAAAGTAAGCAATTTGTGCTTCCTCTTCAATTACTATATCTCCATAAGTTGGGTATTCATCTTTATTTATTAATTTTAATAAAGTTGATTTTCCACTTCCATTGTTACCAACAATAGCAATCTTGTCTCCCTTGTTGATCTCTAAATTAACATTTTCATATAACTTTTGAGTTAAATGTGATTTTGCTACATCTTTAAATTCAATAATATTCATATCTCTTCTCCTGTTTTAACAATTCGCTATAAATAACCTAAATACTATTATAACGCATATTCAAAAAAATCCAAAATTAAACTATAAAAATATTATATTGTTGCTTATGGTTTTGGAGTGTTGTCGGTTCACAGATAAGAGTTTTACCTTGATTAGCAGTACATAGAATTATATTTTTTTCTTTCCTTCTTGTCTCCTCATTCATAAAAACAATGCTTCATTTGTTCCCCCAAAATTAGAAAAATCTTCCAATAAAAAAATGAAGGTTTCCCTTCATTTTTATATAACCGCTATTTAGTTATTTTCATTCATTTGATTAGCCTGCATCAATTCCTTGATACTTTTATTAAGGTCTCTTCTTTCCTTTGAATATTCAGCAGTTCTGATGATGAAATCATCGATTCTATCCTCGTAGTCACTCTTCATACCTTGGATGATATCCTTTATCTCAGATGTAGTCATATTATCCTTGATATATGATGATAAGTTATCTAATAATTCAACTCTTTTTCTGTTGTCTCTTATTTTTTTCTCAACATCAGTTACTTCTCTTTTGATTTTATTTTTTCTTCTCATATTTCTTACGATTTCTAAAGCATTATCCATAATTTGTCCCTCCTATAAGTTAATTGGTTGTTACTACCCCAATAGTATAACATATCATCTGTAAATATTTAAATATATAGTAGATTAAATTCTGCTCATTGAATCTTTGTTTTGTAATTTTATTTCAGAAATAAATATTTTTTTTGCACAAATTTCAATTATGCTTTATAATTTGTAAAGGGGGTTGAATAAAAAATGGACTGTATAACAAAATTAAAGGAAATGAAAGAGGTATTTACTAAAACAGAGACAAAAGTAGCCCAGTATATTTTAGGAAATTTAGAAAATATAAAGGGAATGAGAGGCAAGGAATTGGGAGTATTAATAGGGATACGTCAGTCTAGTATAAGCAGGTTTGCCAAAAAATTGGGATATAAGGGGTTTCCGGAATTTAAGATAGCTTTAAGTGAGGCCATAATCAGGAAAAAATCCAAAAAAACTAAGATAGTGCACGACCAGATTTCAATGGATGATATAAGTTCGGAAGTCATAAAAAAAGTAGCCTATCAGAATATCGAGGCCATAAAAAATACCACTTCTATTGTGGATGTCTCGGATATGGAGGGGGCTGTAGATGCCATATGTAAGGCCAGGAATATCTATATTTTAGGAGCCGGATTTTCAGGTTTGGTGGCCAAAAATTTAATGTATAAGCTGCTGGAGATAAACCTGAGTGCCAATTATCTGGATGATACCCATATACAGCTGACAAGTATGAATAATACCACTCCAGATGATCTGGTTTTTGCCATATCCCACAGCGGACAGACATATGAGATAATAAAGTCTGTTGAGATAGCTCAAAAAAACGGGGCAAAGATAATCACCCTGACCAAGGTAGTGGAAAACCCACTGAGTAAGTTGGCGGACATAGCCATTAAAACTGTAGCGGAAAATGTTAATTTCAGGCTGACTGCGATTTCATCTACAATAACTCAGCTGACGGTGATAGATGCAATCTTTATCCTCCTCAGCAAGATCAACTATGAAAAGAATCTGAGTTTAGCCAAAAAAAATACAAAGACAGTTAAGATATTGAAGGTAAAAAAGTAAAAAAAGTCATCTAAATTTTAGATGACTTTTTTCTATTTCACTTTATGTTACTTTTTTAATCTGGCATTAATTCTTTTGATCTTTTCTAAATATTTTAAAATGTTTTTCTGAGCTTCCTTTCCCCCAGGGGTAGCAGGCTCTAATTTAGCAATTTTCCATCTTTTGATAAGGACTTCTAAAACCTGGTTTACATACTCCTCCGGACCATATCCGGCTTTCTGGATAACCTTCATCCTGTCGTCAAAATCATTGAGAGATCCTCCGGGCATTTTGAAGTTTTTGATTACAGGCCAGACGTGGGTGATTAAATCGGGGTTTAACTCCAGGTGTGCATCGACTATCTGATTGTAAAAAGCATAGTGAGACGATTCATCCTTGGCGATTCGAAGGAGTAAATCAGTGAGCCCGGAGTCATATTTTTGTGCATACTTAGCTATATTTCTATAAAATACAACTGTTCCCAGTTCCTGTAATGAGGTGTATACCATAGATGAAAGGGGTTCCGATAAGATAGAATCCCATCCAGTAGTAAGGATTTCTTTTTTTACTTTTGTAAGCTCTTTGGGGTCAGCATTTCTGGTTAAGATTAAGTAGGTTTCCAAAGCTGCCGCATGCTGGTCTTCCTCGCTTACCCATGTATGTACAAAATTTTGCAGGGGCTCTAAGCTATCTGTAAACATATTATTTAAAAAAGTGGTATACCAGGGAAGATTTAATTCTGTCAGCATGGAAGTTTCTATTGCTGTGATCAATTCCTGGGGTAGGGTATTTTGTGACTTATCATAGGGTAGGGTAGAAAA
>CAZUGM010000038.1:0-13314 GCA_964619915.1 uncultured Fusobacteriaceae bacterium
TAAATGTCTCAGTGGTTTTGGATGTAAGATCATTGCCTACGACCCTTTTCCTTCTCGTTTAGAAAATATAGAATATGTTAGTTTAGACGAGCTAAAAAAACAGTCGGATATAATAACTCTGCACATCCCCATGACTGCAGAGAATAGGCATATGGTAGATTCCAAATTTTTATCTTCTGCAAAAGACGGTGTAGTAATAGTCAATACTGCCAGAGGAGAACTTGTTCATACTAAAGATCTTGTGGCAGGATTAAAATCAGGTAAAGTTGGAGGAGCAGCCCTGGATGTTTTAGAGGGAGAGGATGGAATTATATTTAGAGATTGTTCCAGAAGGCAGATTGACAACGATAACCTGGTAATTTTAAAGAATATGTCCAATGTTCAGATAACTCCCCACCAGGCCTTCTTTACAAATCAGGCTGTATCAGATATGGTAGAAATTTCTCTGAAAAATTTATTGGAATTTTCTTCTACAGGAGATGCAACTAATTCCGTAAACTAAAATTTAAACAGATAAAAATAGGATTTTAATTAATAGAAATAGATGAATTTATAAAAGACTATAGAATGAAAGCAGAGAAAAATTTCTCTGCTTTTTATTTTTTTATAAATTGTTTAATCTCATAAAAAAAATTATGACTTATAAGTGATTATATAAAAAGTTATCATCACTTATAAAATATAAATTATATATATATCAATGTCAATCTAATGTAAACAAACAAGAAAAAGTTTGAAATAGAGTAAAAAAAATTGTATTCTAAGTTATAGAATATAATTTTATAAATAATAAGGGATGAGGTGATTATTAATTGAAAGTATTGATTGTAGAAGACGACATAGATATAAGGGAATTAATTAGTTTTTTTATGGAGAAAGAGGGATATGAGGTAGTTGAAGCCGGCGACGGGATGACTGGATTAAAATTAGCTAAAACTTATCATCCTCATATTATTATACTGGATCTTATGCTTCCTCATTTAGATGGAAAAAGTCTGGCCCAGATGATAAAAAAATCAGAAGATAAATATGGCAACCCCAAGATAATTATGCTTACAGCCAAAACCGATATAGAGGATGTATTGTCAGGCCTTGAGGTAGGAGCAGATGATTATATGAAAAAACCATTTGATCCCAGGGAGCTGGTTTTACGGGTAAAGAAACTTTTAAACCGTGAAACAAAGGTAAATACCAATAAATATACATTTAAAAATATAACTATCGATACCGATAAACACTTGATTTTAGAAGATAAAAACGAGGTTCCCATGTCTAAAAAAGAATACGATCTTTTACTCCTTCTTATAAAAAATAAAGGATTAGTATTAACCAGGGATAAAATATTAGATAAGGTATGGCAGAGTAATTATTATACAGGTGATCGTACTGTAGATATGTATATTTCAAAAATCAGAGATAAGGTAAAAAGTATCTCAAAAGATATTAAAACGATCAAGGGGGTTGGATACAAATTAGAAGAAAAGATTTTATAATAATAATTTTCATCCTCCTGATAGAGGTCCTGTATGTAAGGTGGAACACCGATAAATTATCGGAGATCAGCATAAAAAATGTGGAAAATTCCCTTAGAAATGATGCTTATTTAATCAAAAATATTATCTTACAAAATCCATCTGAAAATTACGGGGTTCTCTTCAAAAAAACACAAAAAAGATTTACAATTATAGATTTGGATGGAAAAGTTTTGTTTGATAGTATGGAGGATAAATCCATTGATTCTGAGGAAAATCACCGTAACCGGCCTGAAATTTTAAGTGCACTGAAAGATAATGAAGGTCTCTCTACACGGAAAAGTGAAACCACTAAAAAAGAGATGATATATTTTGCTCTTAAATTAAATTCATCTCAAATTATCCGTGTTTCTGTAATATCCAACAATGCTCTTAAACATATAAAACTCAGTACTTACGTACACATTATCCTCTTCTCACTTTTAAACCTCTTTGCACTTATAAGTTATAGGTTTTATTTAAAACGGTATCTTTTTGACAGGATCGACCAGATAAAAAAGATGTTAGAAGACGGAAATGAAATAAAAGAAGTTGTCTCAAAAGACGACAGATGGCTGTTTAAATTTTGGGAAGTTATTAAGGAATGGCAGGATAACAACCTTAAAAATATAGAAAAATTAAAATTGGAAAAAATCAAATTAAATAATATCATCTCATCTGTAGATATGGGAATCATCTTGGTGGATACAGAAAAGAATATCAAATTAAAAAATGATGCCATTAACTTTATATATATAAAGGAAGATATTAATAATTATAAAAAAGACATCAAATACCCTGAAATTATTAAATTTATAGATAAGTTAATTTCAAAAAAAGAAAACGATATCTCTGAAATCTTCTTAGATGATATTCAAAAATATATACTGCTCAGGGGAAAATATATGAAATCCCGGGAAGAATATCTTTTTACCATAAAGGATATCACCAGAAATAGGGAAACACTGGAGGTACAAAAAAATTTCATTACCAATGTAGGACATGAATTGAAAACTCCTCTCACTAATATTATGGGATATTTAGTTGCTTTGAGGGGGGAAGAAGATTCCAACAAAAGAGATAAATTTATCAATACCATAGAGAGAAATGCAGGAAAATTAGATAATATTTTGATGGATTTTTTAAACCTTTCCAAGATAGAGAGCAGTAAGGTTGTAAATTTAGCTCCTATTCATGTGAATGTTTTGAAAGATGAGATCAACAGATCCCTTGAAAATCAAATTGAATCAAAAAAAGTTAATCTATCCTATAAATTGGATCTGCAAACTGACTATATCAGGATAGATTTTGAAAAAACTACCATGATCTTAAAAAATCTCATAGAGAATGCTATTATTTATAATGTTAATACTCCTAAAATAAAAGTTACTATGGAGGAAAAATTCGATAAATATAAAATTTCTGTAAAAGACAATGGTATCGGAATGAGTAAATCCGATACCTATAAGATATTCGACAGATTTTACAGGGTCGATAAGGCAAGGACCAGCAATGTAGCCGGCACAGGGTTGGGACTGTCTATAGTCTACGAATTAGTTCACCTATGTGGGGGAGATATAGATGTCAAATCCAATAAAAAAGGGACTCTATTTACCTTTACCATGATAAAATAAATAACAATGTGACGTTGCACCCAGACAAGCACAATTAAGATCTTTATAATTTTTTATTTCAAAATCCTATGTTTATACTGCAAATCAATAACTTATTGGTTGTATTTTCTACGGGTATAGTTTTCTAGATAACAATAAAAATGGAAAGTGTATGGGTACACTTTCCATTTTTTTAATTGAACTAATTTTATGATATAAGTATCATATTATTAGAATTTATGAAAAAATTTAAAAATTAAAAATGGGGGAAGAAGATGAAAAAATTATTTATGTTAATTTTCTTATTATTAAGTTTAGCAGCTTATAGTAAGGATAAAATCAATGTAGGAGTAGTCCTTTCTAGCGGAGGATTAGGTACAGGGTTTAATCAAATGGCTTATGATGGTTTAAAGAGAGCAGAAGATGAAGGTCTTATCACTTTTAAATATGTAGAACCTTCTAATATCACAGAAGATTTAGTATTTTTGAGAGATTTTTCCAGGGAAGGAAAATATGACCTTGTAATTGGAATGGGTAGTGTAGTAGCTGAATCTATAAAAAAAGTAGCCGCTGAATTTCCAGATCAAAAATATGCCATTGTAGGAGGTACAATTACAGTTCCTAATACCGTTACTATTGACTTTGCCGAACAGGAGATGAGCTTTTTAGCAGGTGCACTGGCTACTATGATGAGTGACAGCAATAAAATTGGTGTTTTATTGGGTATGGACAACAAATCTTTCAATAGATTTAAACATGGATTTACCCAGGGCGCAAAATATGTAGACTCAGATGTTATGGTTATTACAACTTATATGCCTACAACCAGCAGCAATCCTTTTAATGACCCTGTTACAGGAAAAAATATCTCTAATCTTATGATCTCTAGGGGAACTGATGTTATTTTACAAGTTGCTGAAGGTACTGGACAAGGAGTTTTCGAAGCAGCAAAAGAAAAAAAGATCTATGCTATCGGATCTGATGTAGACCAAGATGGTGAAGTTCCAGGAACTATTCTAACTTCTGTTAGAGTTAGAATCGATAATGCGGTTTATAACTTAACTAAAGAAGTAAGGGAAGACAGGTTTAAAGCTGGCTACAGACAAGCTGGATTGGCTGACAATGGTGTTTCTCTGACTGATTTTAACCACACTAAAAAGCTTATCGGCTCCAATAAATTAGCTAAATTAGATAGGATGAAAAAAGATATTATCTCTGGAAAGATAATAGTTTCAGAATAAGTTATTAAAAATAATACTAATGATTCAACTATAAAAAACAACTTGATTATCGGTTAAGTTGTTTTTTTATTTTTAAAAATTATATTTATTAAGGGATGACAAAAAAGGTTATTCTTTTTAAGAACTTTTAAAAAGATATCATCACTGTATTAGTATAATTTATATTTTGAAAATTATTATAAAACTTATAATCCCTTATTAATTATATTTTATTCTGAATTCTTTATTAATTTTTTATCGTTGAAAAAGCTACATGACTATTGCATCCACTTAGTCATAGTAAAAATTTTAATAAATTCTATGAATCCTCAGATAGTAAAAAATATATTTTTTGCATGAACCTTATTATAATGTTAAAATATAAAGTATTATAATTTATAAGTGATGAATTAGGAGGAAGATATTATGACGTATACACTGATAGCTACTGCCACCATGGGAGTGGAGAGTATATTAGCACAAGAGATAAAAGATTTAGGGTTTAAAAATGTTGTTACCCACAATGGAAGAGTTGAATTTGACGGCGGGATAGAAGATATAATCAAAGCTAACATTTGGCTTAGAACAGCTGATAGAGTTTATCTGAAAATGGGAGAATTTAAAGCTTTTACCTGGGATGAATATTTTGAAAAAGTAAAAAAAATGGACTGGGTTAGTATCTTACCGATCAATGCAGAATTTCCGATTTCATGGGTTAGTTCTGTTAAATGTAAACTTTTTTCAAAATCCGATATGCAGAGAATGGCTAAAAAAGCCATTGTTGAAAAACTAAAACTTGAATATAAACATGATTATTTTAGTGAAGACGGTGGTCTTTATAGAATAAAAATTATTGGAAATAAAGATAAATTTATAGTTATGATCGATACTTCTGGTGCTCCTTTGCATAAAAGAGGATATAGAGCTCATTTAAATGAAGCTCCTATGAAAGAGACTTTAGCTGCAGCACTTGTTAAATTATCTAAATGGAATGGCGGAGAACGTCCTCTCGTTGATCCTATGTGTGGTACAGGAACTATTTTGATAGAAGCTGCCATGATCGCTAGAAACATCGCTCCTGGGGTAAATAGAAGGTTTGCTTCTGAAGACTGGCATATTATCGATGAACAACTTTGGTTAGACGCCAGAGATGAAGCTTTTACCCATGAAGATTATGAAAAAGAAGTTAGAATTTATGGATCGGACTTAAATGGTGAAACTATTGAAACTGCAATAGAAAATGCTAAACTAGCTGGTGTAGAAAATGATATATTATTTGAACAAAAACATCTATTAGAATTTGAATCTATGGCTGAATATGGATCACTTATTACTAATCCACCTTATGGAGAACGTTTATCTGATTTAGACCAAGTAGAAAAGTTATATAGAACATTAGGAGATATCTGTAGAATGAGATGTAAAAAATGGTCTTATTATATAATTACCTCCCATGATGGTTTTGAAAAGTTATTTGATAAAAGAGCAGATAAAAATAGAAAATTATATAATGGTAATTTAAAATGTAGATATTATCAATATTATGGTCAAAGACCACCTAGATTAAAAAAAGATTAATTATTTTAAGGATAAGAAAAATAAATCTTATCCTTTTTTTATTATCTACTGACATAGAGATCTTATGAGATTAATAATATTTTATGAGATTCTAAATTGTATTTATCGAAATGATTGTATTAAAATAAAGATATTAGGTTAGAAGGTTTTGATTTTTTAGAAAAAAAATAATTTAAAACTGACAAAACGATTTTTAATTATTTATAGTTGTTTTATGTATTATTGTTTTATGTATTATGTAGAGCTTTTTATAAAAAGAAGAATATTTGATGAAGCACAATAAATACAAAGGTTGAAGAAGAAATTGAATTATTTCTTTATAATAAATAGAGGATTATATAACTAAGCCTATTAATTCAAAGAGTTTTTTTTATGTGTAATAAAGGATTATAAAAAAAGGTTGATTTTATTGAGGTATAAAAAAGTAACAATTAAATAAATTTATAATAAATAGAGGATTATATATCTAAACTATATTTTATTACCTTTAAATATTTAAAATGTATTAAAGCCCTTTAAAATAATGAATTGGGAAAAAATAAAAATATAATAAATAGATGATGATAAAGTAATTTTAAAATATATTTTATTAGTGATTATAAAGTATGTCAGTAAAATAAATATGAATTAAGAAGATTCAGAAATAGAAATAAAAATATAATAAACAGATGATGATAAACATAGTCCTAATTTTACTAAGGAGACAAGAAAAAAAAAATATAATAAATAAGGGATTATATTTCTAACCTCTTATTTAGGGGTGTTTAGATTAAGTTAATAATAAAGTGATGATAAAAGAGCCTTGAATAATAAAGGGAATAACAAGTGATAAGCTTAAATATAAATTATAAATAATAAAGGATGAATAAAAAAGGTCCGAATTTATTAAGAAAGATAAATTATAGTAATTAAAGGATTATAATAAAAGCCAGTAAAATAAAAGGGAAATCAGATTTATTATGAAAAAATGGATTATAAATAATAAGTGATGATAAAAAATAAAACTTGATAAAACTATGAAAACATGTTATAACCTGTAAAGGATGATAAAATTATAAATTGAAAATGATGATAAGGTGGGATAGAAATGTCTGAAAAAAAACAAGGATCTCTATTAGAAATACTAGAGATAGGAAACAAAAATGACCTTAGTGTAAACATTAAAAGTTATAAACCTAAAACAATCCCAACTAAAACAGTATCTTTATATTTAGAAGATATGGATATAAGAGATACGATTAATCAACCTTTTTTATTCATAATTTTACCATTTTTTACATCTAAAAGGCAGAGGAATGTAAATTTGGTATATGAAATAGCCAATGCAGGAATTAAATTTGGATCTTCTTTAAGTACGGATAATTTTGAAGGAATAAGAAATCAACAGCCTTCAGATTTTGAAAAGAATGTATTTTATTTTATTTTATATAAATTTCAAGAAGTTTTGGTTGATGATCCTACAAAGGAATATATAACTTTTAATATTGAAGAAGTTATAGATTATTTAGGGTTAAAATTTTCTATGAAATATTATAGAAAGATGGAAGAAACACTATATAACCTACAGGCAACGACATATAAAATAATGATCAGGAATAAAAAAGCTGCAGGAAATATAATCAGAGAGGTTTATAAAGAACCTCTTAATTTAGTGAAATATGAAAAATTTAAGGAAAAAAATAAAAAAACAAATAAGATGAAAGTTTATTATAAGGTGAGATTAGACCATAGAATAATAGAGGAGTTAAGGATAAAACATTATTCTATTTTTGATAGACATCAACTAAATGTTTTAAGAAAATCTGATAGAGCTGCAGAAAAAATATATCAGTTTTTGAGTATGAAAAGATTTGCAACTACTGAAGGTGAATTTAAAATAGAAACTCTGGCAACCATAATTCCACTGACTCTCAAGAGTAGGATAAAAAAGGTCCTAAAAACTGGGGAAGAGAAGGAATATGAAGTAAGCAAGATGAAACAGGTAATGAAAAGAATAAATAAATCTTTTGATATCTTAGTAGAAAAGGGTTATCTTTTAAGTTATGAAGTTCATCCTCTGAAAGCAGAAAAAAGTTATGTTTATAAGTTTAAATATAACATAGATAAAGATGGAGAATGTCATATTTCAGATTATATTTTGAAAGGGAAAAAGAAAAAAGCCCTAAAAAATTTAACAAAAAAACAATTTAAATTAAAGATGCCCAATGAGACAGATAATAAAGTTATTAAAGGGATCGATGAAGTTTCGGAAGCTACTTTAAAAACTATAACCAAGGCAAAAAGAAATATATTTGTATCTAAAAACTGGAATAAAAGAGCAGAAAATAAGATTGTAAAGTTATATAATGAAGAGGGTGAAGATGTAACAATACATATTTTAAATATCTTATATTCAAATTTAAAGACTGATATATCTAAAACTTTAGTGGCTTATATCAATGGGATCTTGAAAAATTTAAAAAGTGACAAAGATCTTTTGAAGGATATAAAAGAAACTAAAATGAAAGAAAAAATTGAGATACCTAAAGTAATAAAGGAAAAGCCATCTAACCTAGAAATTATAGATGCTGAGATAGTAGAACCATCTAAACCAAAGGTAGATGAAGAGGTTGATTTAAATAATCCAATTTATAAAGTTTTGTTAGAACTATATGAAAAGATGGAAAAAAAGGAAAAGGAAGAACTATTGGTAAAAGCTAAAAAAATGTTTGAAATCGATTCAAATATAGAAAAATTTATGCCAATTCACCAACAAATATTTAAGTCCATAGAAAAAATTTATATATTAAAAATATTAAAGAAAGAAAAAGGATTATAATTTATAAGTGATTAAAAATAACCATCATTGATATTTTATAAGAGATAAGGTATAATTATCAAAGCTATATTTAAAGGAGGGTACCATGAATAACTGTATATTTGTAGGAGTAGCAGGGGGAAGTGGATCTGGAAAAACAACAGTTGCTCATAACCTGATAAAAGCATTTAAGTCAGAAGATGCAGTACTAGTTGAACAAGATGCATATTATAAAGAATTAAAGGAAATGTCTATAGAGGAGAGAGCAAAAGTCAATTTTGATCATCCTAAGTCTATAGAGTTTGACCTTATAAAGAAACATTTGATGGATTTAAAAGATGGAAAGGCTATAGACAGGCCTATATATGATTTTAAAACTCATTCAAGAAAAGAAAAGATGGTAAGAATAAATCCATCTAAAATAATTGTTATAGAGGGAATTTTGATCCTATCTATTCCAGAGATTAGAGATATGTTAGATGTAAAAATATTTGTTGATACCGATGCAGATGAGATGCTTTTAAGAAGGATCGAAAGAGATATCAATGAAAGAGGAAGAACCTTTAATTCGGTAAAAAAACAATATTTAGAAACTGTAAAACCGATGTATTTAGAATTTTGCGAACCATCTAAAAGGTATGCAGATGTTATAATACCTAGAGGTGGAGAGAATAAGATAGCTATAAATATGATTATAGCTAAATTAAAAAGGTATCTTGAAAAAGGGAGCTTAAGTTAATGAATATTTATTCTTGGAATGTCAATGGAATAAGAGCAATTCAAAAAAAAGGTTTTGTGGAATGGGTCTTGAAAGAAACCCCAGATATTCTATGTATTCAAGAAACAAAGGCACAAATAGAGCAATTAGACGAAAAATTAACCCAGATAGATGGGTATAAATCTTATTTTTTTTCAGCTGAAAAAAAAGGATATTCAGGGGTTGCGGTATATACAAAATTAGAACCTTTAAATGTTAGAAATATGGATATTGAAGAATTTGATTTTGAAGGCAGATATATAGAATTAGAATATAAAAATTTCAATTTAATTAACTGTTATTTTCCCAACAGTCAGACTGAGGGAAAACGATTAGATTATAAATTGAGGTTTAATAAAGCCATAATGGAAAGATGTAATGAACTAGTTGATCTAGGGAAAAACATAATTTTATGTGGTGATTTAAATGTAGCGCATAGGGAGATTGATCTAACTAATCCCAAAAAAAATGAAAAAAATCCAGGATACCTGCCAGAAGAAAGAGAATGGATGACTAAATTTTTAGAATGTGGTTATATAGATACTTTTAGATATATTCAGCCTGAAGAAATAAAATATTCATGGTGGTCTTATAGATTTAAAAGTCGGGAAAAAAACATTGGCTGGAGAATAGATTATCATATTGTTAATGAATCATTTGTAAATAATATAGAGGATGCCGTTATATTAAATGATGTAATGGGATCTGATCATTGCCCTGTTGTATTAAGGGTGTCAGTAGAATAGGAGTGATGTGAGATGGTAATAGTCGTTAAAAATTTTATGGATCAAGATGCAGAAGTACTTTACTTAAATATTATGAACAACTTAAAAAGAGATGTAAAAATAACATTAGATTTTAAAGGAATTGAAAAAACTACCTATGATTTCTTAGAAAAAACGGTAGGAAAAGTAATTGAACAAAAAGGATTTGAATCGATCCAAAATAATATCAGGTTTAGAAATGTAGATACAGGAATAAAAGAGATGTTATCTAAATTAATTAAAGATATGAATAAGAAATAAAGTCTAGGATACCCTAGACTTTATTTTTTATAAAATAAATTATAACTGAATTTTTATGATGGTGTATACCTTTAAAACCAAGGGGTTTGCCCGCCTCCGGCGGGCAAACAGCTCTCTATTTTTTTTAAATCAACAAAGTATTAAATTTTATATAAAATTTTAAAAAATAAAATATAGTTTCAATATTTACAGGGCTTAATTAGAACGAAACAACAATTATAATAAACAGGTGATGATAAAGAATGGCAACAAAAGATCAAGAAAAAAACAAAAAAATAAGTAAAAATCATGAGAACGAAGTTATTATAGATTTTTTAAATTATGATGATATGAAAATAATTCAAAGAAATGATCATCTTAACTTCTCCATAGATTCAGTATTGATATCTAACTTTTTGACTATAAATAAAGGAAGAAAAAATATAATGGATCTAGGGACAGGGAACGGTGTAATTCCAATGCTTCTGTCAAAGAGAACCAATGCTAAGATAGTAGGTATAGAAATACAGGATATCTCAGTAGATCTGGCCTGCAGGAATATCATCCTTAATAAATTAGAATCTCAGGTAGAGGTAGTGAAAGGTGATATAAAAAATATACAATCACAATTTGTAGATCAGAGTTTTGATGCAGTAATAACTAATCCTCCATTTTTTAAATTTAACGGAGATAAAAATCAATTGAATAACTTAGACCAGTTGACTTATGCAAGGCATGAAATTTTAATCAACCTAGAAGATGTAATAAAAGCTGGAAGTTATTTATTGAAATTCAGGGGAAACTTTACTATGGTGCACAGAGCAGACAGATTGATGGATATCTTGGAACTTATGAAAAAATATAAGGTAGAACCTAAAAGAATAAGGTTTTGTCATACAACAAGAAATAAGTCGGCAAAAATTATATTGGTTGAAGGAATGAAGGGCGCTGAAACAGGTTTAGTGATCCAGCCACCTCTTTATATTAATAATGATGATGGTTCCTATACAGAAGATGTATTGAAGATGTTTGGTAGATTATAACAAATAAGGGATGATAAGTTTAATTTGTCATCCCTTATTTGTTATATTTTATATTATTTTTAAATAAATAAAATGATTTTGAATTTTTACGGAGTATATTATAAAAAAAAGGAGGGAGATACCATGATTGAATTTGATAAATTAGATGAGTTTTTTAAAAGAAAAATTATATTAGATGGACAGTATAATGGAATTTATTATGATCTTCATTTACATACGAAAGCTTCAGATGGTTTTTTAGATATAAAATTTTTAAAAAGTTTTTTAAAAGAAAAAAATCATTTGATATCTATAACAGATCACAATGAGATTAGAAAAAGTATTAAATCCTTTGAGGTAGAAAATATAAATTCTATACCTGGAATAGAGATAGGCTGCGAAGATGGAATGGAAATATTGGCTTATTTTGAAGACCCCAAGGAATTGGAGGAATTTTATAAAATTTATTTAGAACCTTATAAAAACAGGTATAGGATGGCAAAATCCTATAAACCCTGGGAATATTATATAGAGGTTTTGAGAAAGTTTAAAACACATACTTCTCTTCCCCATCTAAATGGATATGCACAAAAAAATTATATAAAAAATAAAAAATATCTGGAAGAAATAATAAAAAGTGTAGATTCTATAGAAACATATAATCACACTTTGGATAAAGTTAGAAATTTAAGAGCCAGAGATTTAAGGGAAAAATATGATTTAAAAGCTACCTTTGGAAGTGATGCACATACCAGCTTTGATATGAAATCCTATGCAAAGCTTGAAAAAAATGAAATCTTTGAGGAATTAAAAATTATAGAGGGAGCAAAGAAACTTTATTCAATTATTGGGCTGGGGGGAAAGCATCTTAAATATATATTTAAGAAATAAATTTAGAAATAAAAAATATTTTGCAAATTAATATTATCTATAAAAAGGTGAAAAAACTAAAGGATAGGTAGTTGATAAAAAAGTAAAAAATGTTTGAATAGGAAAACTCCCAAAATTCTGGGAGTTTTTTTTAATTTGATCTTATAATTTAGGAAATAAAAATAAATAGCTTAATAGATTTATTTCGAAAAATAAAGAAAAGTTATAACAATGCTGTAAAGCAAGATAAATATTTTTAATATTGTTGATTTACTTCTTTTTAATTTATTTATATGTTTTGCTAAAAAAAGGAGAAATTTAATTTTTTTCATCTCAAAGGGGACTCCACTTAGTGATTTAATAATTTGCTCTTCATATTGTTCCTGGGTTTTCATAATATAACACCTGCTTTTACTTTAAATTTTTAAAATACAAAAAAGAGGAAAAATCCCTTGAAAGTACTGGTAATATAGTAACATATTTAATGATTGTTGGAAAGAATATTTATGATGTGAAATAAATTGCTTTGAGATTGAGAAGCTTTATGAGTATAATGTGAAAAAGATACAAATTATGATATAAAAAAGTTTGATAAATAAGGATTTTAATATAGGTATTAAAAAAAAACGAACGGATCTTACAAAAAACGTTTGGAATTCAATGTGAAATGTGCTATTATCAAAATGTGAAATATTTTTTTATAATCGCGATTAGAATTATAAATTATGTGAAAATATTAGAGAGGCCAGCAAAATCAGCTTAAAAATGACTTATAATTGAATTAATTTAATAAATTAAAGGTATTTTTTAATAACAAATTTGGAGGTAAATCATGTTTGAAATAATGAAAAAAGAGTATTTGTCAGAAAATATTGTGCTTATGGATATTAAAGCTCCTAAGTTAGCTAAAAAAGCTATGCCAGGACAATTTTTAATAGTAAA
>CAZUGM010000039.1:0-13231 GCA_964619915.1 uncultured Fusobacteriaceae bacterium
ATATTTCTCCACATACTGTACATCTCATCTTTGCCATTTCACTTCACTCCCTATATTTCGATTTCTTTTATTTTTATTTCAACTTTGTACTGATTACAAAGTTATAGTAACAGTTTTTATAATCTAAGTCAAGGAATTTTTTAATTTTTTTTAGAAATACTCCTTACCCCATAAAAACAGAGTAAAAAAAAATAAAACTAAAAAAAAAATTTAAAATTAAAAGGCTAAAGATTTTTAAAACCTTGAATCGAAATAATTAGAAGTGCTATAATATTATTATAATATTAAACTATAGAATAATATATTTTATTAGGAGGTAAGGGTATGTTTAAACTTGATGATTGTGTTGGATTTATTACAAATAACACCTCAAAAAGAATTGCAGATATTTTTAATGCCAGATTAAACTCTTATGATGTGACCCGGGTACAGTGGATAGCGTTATATTTTTTAGGTACATCGAAATATATTAATCAAAGTGAGTTAGCTGAAAAAATGAATATTAAAAAATCTACAATAGTAAGACTGATCGATAGAATGGAAAAGGAAGGGTATGTTCAACGGAAAAAAGATATAACAGATAGAAGAATTACATATATATTCTTAACTGCACTGGGTAAAAAACTGAGAAAAAAATTATTGCCTTTTGGGGAAGAGTTCAATAATTTAATTTCTAGAGATATTTCAGACGAGGATATGGAAATTTTTAAAAAAGTATTGAATAGATTGGTTGAAAATGCAGAGCTCAGTGAATAGATAGATGATTTAATATAATAGATATAAAAATTATCTATAAAAGTGTTGATTTATTAAATACATAATGTTATTATCTACTCAAAGATAGTTGCCACACTAACGATTGTGTAAGCAACTTTCTAAACTAAAATACGGGGGGAATAACAATGAAAAAAAATCCAAGACAATTATTAGACGCATTTATGGGAGGACTGCAAGATGTAGGTCAAACTAGTGGAGACCATGTAAACGCTTTTATGGGATTATTAGGAGCAGCTTATAAGCCAGGTACACTGGATACAAAAGCTAAAGAATTAATAAGTGTAGCTATTGGTGTTTATAATCGTTGTGAATATTGTATCGTATTCCATGCCTATAAAGCTTTAGAAGCAGGAGCTAATCGTGAAGAGATCATGGAAGCCGCAATGGTATCTGTAGCTTTTGGTGGAGGACCTGCTATGGCATACAGCGCAACACTATTAAAAGATTCAATCGATGAATTTGAAAAAGATTTTAAATAATATATAATTACTAGGAAAAGGCAGATGACATTTTAACTGCCTTTTCTTTATATGAACTATTTGACAGAATATGTCGATTTTTTTATGGGGGGGATAAAATAATGGAAATAAAACTCAAACAATTATCCGGAGAGAGTAAAAGTGGAAGGGTCGGAAAAATAGATGTAAAAATAGGTGACGAAATAAAAACAGGTGATCTTCTCCTTCAGGTTGAATCTGAAAAAGGAAATGTTTCTATAAAATCTGATGCCAGCGGTATTATTGAAAAAATTGCAATAGATGAAGGTGACACTATTAATATCGGAGATGTTCTATTTGAAATAGATGGGGTAAAAGATGAAAAATGTACTCCCAAAACAGGGGGATTTAATTACTTTAATAATTTGATGAAGCCTCAAAAAAAAGAAATAGAGGCAGATATAACTATTATAGGGGCAGGCCCAGGCGGATATGTTGCAGCAATTTATGCAGCAAAGCAGGGGAAAAAAGTAGTTGTCATTGAAAAAGAGCACGTAGGAGGAACCTGCTTAAATCATGGATGTATCCCTACAAAAGCACTGGTACGTTCATCGGAAATTTACAGAAATATGAAAGATTCTGATAGTTTTGGAATTTTTGCTGAAAATATTTCCCTTGATATGAAGAAAGTTATCGACAGAAAAGATAATATTAAAAATCAACTTAAAAATGGAATTGAATACCTGTTGGAAAAACATGATATACAAAAGATTGACGGGAAGGGTAAAATTATAGACGGGAATACCGTATTCGTAAAAACAAACAGAACAGAAACAACTATAAATACCAAAGATATAATAATCGCTACCGGTTCAGAATCTTCTATTGTGCCTATTAAAGGAATAGAGTCTAAAAATGTATTAACAAGTAAGGAAGCTCTGGATATGACAAATTTACCAAAAAAACTAGTAATAGTTGGTGGAGGAGTTATAGGGATGGAGTTTGCTTTTATCTATGAAAGCTTTGGAGTGGAAGTTTTTGTGGTTGAATACGCAGATGAAATATTAGCTTCTTTCGACGATGATATATGTGATGAAATAAGTAAGATTGCAAAGGGAGATGGGATAAAATTATATACCGGTTCAAAAGTTGAAGCAATTGATGAAACTGAAAACGGTGGGTGTATGGTTTCGTTTATTAAAGAGGGAAAAAGCAGGTATATTTCATGTGACAAAGTCCTGGTTGCAGTCGGAAGACAGCCGTACTTTGAGGGATTAGGCATTGAAGAATTAGGCATTGAAATGAATGAAAATAAAAAAGGAATCAAAGTCAATGAAAAAATGCAGACAAATATTCCAAATATTTATGCTATAGGAGATGTTACAAATATATTACAGTTAGCACACGTTGCTTCACATCAGGGGATTGCCGCTGTGGATAATATTTTAGGTGAAAATAAAACTATCGATTATTCAACAGTTCCAAGTGCTATTTTCACCGAACCCGAAATAGCAGTTGTAGGAATTACTGAAAAAATAGCGTGTGAAAAAGGTATAGAAATAGAAGTAGGTAAATTCCCTATGTCTGCTAATGGTAAAGCATTAACCTTGGGTCATGCTAAAGGTTTTGTTAAAATAATAAAAAATAAATCAACGGGGAAAATAATAGGCAGTACAATAATAGGACCACATGCAACAGATCTACTTTCTTCTGTCACATTGTGTATAAATAACGGGCTTACTACAGAGCAAATAACAGAAACTATCTTTGCACATCCAACAACTGCTGAATCAATCCATGAAGCGGCGTTAAATGTAGAAGGGGGGGCTATACACTTTGCATAATAATATTTCAACCAAAATAATATGTTCAACCTCATATAATCCATGGCACAATCTGGCTATTGAAGAATATCTTCTGGAAGAAGTCAAAGAAAATGAAATAATATTATATTTATGGCAAAATGACAATACTATTGTAATAGGGAGAAATCAAAATCCATGGAAAGAGTGCAGATGTAAAGATTTTGAAGCAGATGGTGGAAAGATAGCCCGGAGGTTATCTGGCGGGGGAACAGTTTTTCACGATCTTGGAAATTTAAACTTTACTTTTGTTATGGATAAAAATTTATACAATTTAGAAAAACAGTTAAGTGTAATCCTTAAAGCAGTGAAAAATATAGGTATTGATGCTAAATTTTCAGGAAGAAACGATATATTGGTCGGTGAAAAAAAATTTTCAGGGAACGCATTTTATGAAAAGGAAGATTCATCATACCACCACGGGACAATACTTGTAGATGCAAATATGGAAAAATTAAGTAAATATTTAAAAGTATCTAAAGAAAAAATTGCTTCCAAAGGAATTGAATCTGTTCGCTCCAGAGTAGTAAATTTAAAAACTATTAAAGAGGATATAACAATTGAAAATTTAAAACAGAGCCTTATAAATAGTTTTACAGATATTTATAAAGGGAAATCAAATACAGAATACATAACAGATAAACACTCTATACAAGGTTTGTATGAAAAATATTCTTCTTGGGAGTGGAAATATGGAGAAACTCCTAAATTCGATATAAATTTTGTAAATAGATTTACATGGGGAGAGATAGACCTGAATCTGAATTTAAAAGATGGAATGATCGATTCTTTGGCTGTTTATTCCGATGCGATGAATAGTATTTTAATTAAAGATATTGAACACGAACTTTTAAAAACACCATTTAAAATTGAGACTATCTGTAAAAAACTTAATAATATCAAGTGTAAAGTTCATGAAAAAAATATGATTTTTGAAATAAAACAATGGTTAAAAACTAAAATTGGATAAGTACGATTATTTAACATTTCAGAGGAGGAAATTGATATGAAAATTCAAAAATATTTAGCAATCGGGATTTTAGCTTTAGGATTAGTAGGTTGTAGTTCTATATCGAAAGATACAACTAGTGCTGTAAAAGCACCTACAGAAGAAGCTGTAAAAGGTGAGATAACAACATTAAAATCTACTGTTAGATTACAAGATGGATTTAAAGTAGAAGCTGAATCTAGAGGTTTTAAATTTGTAATGGATGAGCCTATAGAAGAAGGCGGAACTAATACAGGTATGAATCCATGTGAAGCTGTACTTGGTGCTTTTGGAGGGTGTCAAACAATTGTAGCCAGTGCTTATGCAAAAAACATGGGAATAGATCTACAAGAATATTGGGTTGAACTAGAAGGCGATTTTGATATGAGAGGATTCGAAGGAGTAGAAGGTGTATTTCCTGGATATACTGAAATTAGATATACAATCCATGTTAAGAGTACTTCATCAAAAGAAAAAATAGAAGATTTTGTTAAATTTGTAGAGAAGGTTTGCCCAGTAGGGAATACTCTTGCAAGTCCAGTAAAAATGATTAAAGCTAATGTAATTATAGAAAAATAGAATATAAGTTTAATAGATATAGGAACTAATATAAAATAAGACCTCCAAATCAATGTAGAATCTACTATATTGATTTGGAGGTCTACACAAACTTTAGGCTAGACTCCAGCTAGGAGGTATTTTATTTAAGGAAAATTACCAAGAGTAATCTTTTTATTTTTTATAAATGTTTAGACATTGCATATGGCTGGTTTTAAATACCATTCAATATAAAAGTTTTCCCCATCGCTCCCTATACAGATCACCCCTCCATTTGCAAACTTAACCACACCAGCATCTTCATTGCCAGTGGTCAGGTAAGAAATAAGTTTTTCCATATGGGGTAAATGTCCCACATACATTGTATCATTTGATTCCAAGTGCGTAGCGAACACTTTGACACTATCTTTAGGGTTCATCCCTGACAGTTTGTATACCTCGCCATCACCAATTTGATCTGAAAAGATCTGAGCAGTTTCCATTGCCCTTGTTTTACCGCTATGACAGATTCTGCTGGTAGTAACTCCCATCTTTTTTAGGTAGGCCGAGATATACTCTATCTCTCTTCGTCCTTCTGGGGACAGTGGACGATCCGGGTCTACTTCTTTTGCCAGGGCTATACCATGTTGTACAAAATACATACTCATTTTCAACTCATCTCCTTATTTATGTTATTCTTCTCCGGGAAGCTTCAGAGAACAACTTTCACGATACATCTCAAAATAATAGTCACAAAAATAATCCACAAAGAACGAAGAATTCCAATCCATATGTTCTCCATACCATGTATTATCAACTCTCTTTAATACTTCCATCTCCTTTTGGGTAGGCTCCCTTTTAAAAACATCATTGAATCTTTCACTAAGTGTCATAGATCTTTTTCCTCCTCTGTTTTCCAAGATATTTAAATATTTTTTACTAAAAAAAAAGAAAGAATCCTTTTTTAATTTCATTGTAGTGTTATTCATCGGGCACATTAATACTCCATTCTTTATCGTACAAAAGATAAAAAACGTTAAAAAATAACCAATGATTTCCAAAGAGTTTATAAGTCGTATATCAAAATTAAAGGAAAAAAGTTAAATTTTAGTATATCTAAAAAAGAATATATTATAAATATAAGATACTTTAGAACCAAGACCCTCTTAATTCAACGGGGTTTAAAGCAAGGAGGAACAGCTATGTATACAGACAAAAAATTTAATGATTTACTGGTAGGAGAATACAGCCAATTATCCCAAAATATTTGGACTTTCCTTCAGACAAGAGAAAGCTTAATTAAAATGGAAACCGCTACATATCTTAAAAAACCTGCAGTCACAGCATTACAAAGAGACCTTATAGATAATTTTCCATTAAAAAATCATGTGAAATTAACCAGGTTTAAACAACTTATCGGTGCAATGGTAAGGGATATTTTGTTCGATCATGGCTATGTTATTCAACAACATGAAATAACTGTTAATCCTTCCGATCTATTTGTAAAGGCCACCAGATATAAAAAATCTGTCAAAGAGGATAAAGATAATCTTTAAAAATAAATAAGTCAAAAAAATATCTGGAATAGAATTAGAAAATAATTATTATAGGGGGTAAAAGATGAAAATTGCAGTTTTTATGGGTGGGACATCCACAGAGAGGGAAGTGTCACTAAAAACAGGGAGTGCAGTATTAAACAGCTTAATAAGACAGGGTTATGATGCATATGGAGTAGATTTAACCAGTGAAAACCTGGTTACATCATTTCTTGACAATGAATATGATATAGCATTTTTATCTCTACATGGGGGGTGTGGAGAAGATGGAAGGGTTCAGGGATTCCTTGATCTTTTAGGGAAAAAATATACAGGGTCCAAAGCAGCTCCAAGTGCAGTTGCAATGGATAAAATTATAACTAAAAAGATAGCCGGTGGCTTGGGAATAAGAATCCCCAAGACTTATGCAAACAAAGATGAAATAGATAAGTTTCCGGTAGTGATAAAACCCTCCAAAGAAGGGTCCAGCATGGGACTTTATATCTGCCAAAACATAGAAGATGCAGAGGTGGCTTTGGAAAAGTTATCGGATAGAAGTGTCATAATAGAAGAGTATATAAAGGGAGTGGAACTGACAGCAGGAGTTTTAAACGGAGAAGCTCTTGGAGTATTGAAGGTAATCCCCCATGATGGAACATATGACTATGAATCAAAATATACAGAAGGTAAGACAGATTATGAGTATCCTGCAAAGGTCTCGGAAAAGGTTTATAAAAATGCCATGAGAAATGCTAAACTTATCCACGACGAACTTAAATTAAGCGGTGCTTCTAGAAGTGACTTTATATTATCAGATGACAAACTCTATTTTTTAGAGGTCAATACCTGCCCCGGAATGACAGAGACAAGCCTTCTTCCTAAACTTGCCAGCCTTAAAAACTATACATTTGACGATGTGGTAAAAAAATTATTTTATCAATTGGATACCAAATAAAAAAACTCTGGTGCAACAGACCATTGGGTAACTGAAAAAGTATTGTACTTCAACGCCGGTACTGAAATTTTCTAGAAATAAAAGTTCCGTACTATAATTTTTTTGCAAAATAAAGGATTCATTTAAGTTTTTAGTATATCCCCTATGTAGATTTATAAAAAAAGGAGGAGTTATTATATGTCAATGTTTTGTTATCAGTGTCAGGAAACTGCAATGAACAAAGGATGTACTGTGAGGGGTGTCTGTGGGAAAACCCCTGAAACAGCTAAATTACAAGATTTATTAATTTATATGGCTAAGGGAGTGTCAGCATATTGTAATATGCTGGAGAATAAAGCAGATGTATCGGGTGAGAAATATAAATGGGTTGTAAACTCTTTATTTATGACTATAACTAATTCAAATTTTGATGATGATGCTATTATGGCTGAAATAAGAAAAGGTCATTCTTATAAAAAAGAATTAGAAAAAAAGGTTAGAGAACTGGGACTTACAATACCTGATAAATACCTTCAATTTTCAGAATGTACTTATCATATTACTTCTGAAGACGATCATGTAGAGTTTGGTGAGAAAGGAATTTCTACACCTAATGAGGATAATCCGCTCTTAGACAGCGCTTGTAATATTTCTTCTAAAGAAAGTATGATTGAATTTGGAGAAAAAGTAGGAGTCCTCCGAACTGAAAATGAAGACGTAAGATCTTTAAGAGAGATGATTACCTATGGTCTGAAGGGGATGAGCGCCTATGTTGAACATGCTATGAATTTGGGGAAGGAAGACTGTAAAATTTACAGTTTCATGACAAGAGCTTTGGCAGATCTGGATGACAATGCTCTATCTGTAGATGAATTGGTAGCCCTCACATTGGAAACAGGGAAATATGGTGTAGAAGCCATGGCACTTCTGGATGATGCAAATACCAGTACCTACGGTAATCCTGAAGCAACACAAGTAAACATTGGTGTAAAAAATAACCCAGGTATATTAATATCCGGGCATGATTTAAAAGATTTACACCAATTATTGGAGCAGACAAAGGGAACCGGAGTAGATGTATATACTCACTCTGAGATGTTACCTGCTAACTCTTATCCTGCATTTAAAAAATATGATAATTTAGCTGGAAACTACGGTGGTTCTTGGTGGCACCAGACTAAGGAATTTGTTTCATTTAATGGTCCTATTTTATTCACAAGTAACTGTATCGTGCCTCCCAGAGGACAAGCTGAAGAATATCTAGACAGAGTATATACTACCAATTCGGCAGGGTTAGGCGGATGTAAACATATCCTTAAAGATGCTCACGGAAACAAGGATTTCAGTGAGATCATAGAGCATGCAAAAAAATGTGATCCTCCTATAGAAATAGAAACTGGTACTGTTACTGGTGGTTTTGCTCATAACCAGATATTGGCTGTAGCTGATAAAGTAGTTGAAGCAGTCAAATCTAGTGCAATAAAAAAATTCTTTGTTATGGGTGGCTGTGATGCCAGAATGCAGGATAGAAAATACTATACTGAATTCGCAGAAAAATTACCTAAGGATACAGTGATTCTTACTGCCGGATGTGCAAAATACAGATATAATAAATTAGATTTAGGAGATATTGGTGGAATCCCAAGAATGCTAGATGCCGGTCAGTGTAATGACTCCTATTCTCTAGCTGTGGTGGCTATGAAATTACAGGAAGTTTTTGAACTAGAAGATATCAATGACCTTCCGATTGTATTTAATATTGGATGGTATGAGCAGAAAGCAGTTCTGGTATTGCTGGCATTATTACATCTAGGCATCAAAAATATTCATGTGGGACCTACTCTTCCTGCTTTCTTATCTCCAAATGTTACAGATGTATTGGTAAAGAATTTTGGTATCGGTACTATCAGTGATGTAGACAGTGATCTAGCAAAATTTTTATAGGTAAAATAACTGTAAAAATATCGTAGATAAAAAGTAAAAAAACATTAAGTAAAAGGACACTATAAAATTATAGTGTCCTTTTAAAGCTGGTTTTATCAGGTTTAATTTTAGTTCAAAATGAAGAGGAAATATTAATTGATCTATGGGGAAGGGTATAGCGACTAAACTTATAAACAAGGAGAAAATAATATGAAGAAATTTGTTGACGTAAGTAAAAGTGTAAAATGGGTTGGGGTGATTGATCAAGATATTACTAAATTTCACGGAGAAGAATTAGATATTCCCCACGGAACTTCTTTTAACTCATATCTCATAAGGGATGAAAAAATAGTTTTAGTAGATACTGTAATGGAGAAGTTTAGTACCCAATGGATAGAGCAGTTGAAAGAAGAGGTTGACTTAAATACCATCGATTATATAGTTATGAATCACAACGAACCCGATCACAGCGGATCTTTAAGTGCACTGATGAAGGAGATTCCCAATACACCTATTTATTGCACAGATAAGGGTGTAGAGATTATAAAGGCTTATCACAAGATCGATGCTGAATTCAGAGTTGTAAAGACGGGGGATGTTTTGGACTTAGGAAAGAAAAAATTAACATTTATTGAGATGAAGATGTTACACTGGCCGGATTCAATGGCCTCCTACCTAAGTGAAGAAAACATACTCTTTAGTAACGATGCTTTCGGTCAGCACTATGGAGCCAACGGGTTATTCAACGATGAGTGTGACCAGGATATCTTAAACTATGAAGCGTTAAAATATTATGCCTGTATCCTGACACCATTCAGCCCTCTAATTAAAAGAAAAATTGACGAAATATTAAATTTGAATTTAACAATTGATCAAATCTGTACTTCCCATGGTGTAATATGGAGAAAGAATCCCCTTCAAATTGTGGAGAAATATATGAAATGGTGTGATAACTATAAAGAGGATCAAATTGTAATAACCTATGATACTATGTGGGAAAGCACTAAAAAGATGGCGGAGTCTATAGCTGACGGAATCAGAAGTACCTCTCCTTCTACACAAATTTTATTGATTAACAGTGCTAAGCACAGTGAAAGTGAGGTTCTGACAGAAATCTTCAAGTCCAAAGGTGTTTTATTCGGATCACCTACTATTAACAGCAGGATCCTTCCGTCAATGGCTGCCCTATTAGAAGGAGTAAAGGGTTTGAACTTTAGGGATAAAAGTGTTGCAGCCTTTGGAAGTTATGGCTGGAATGCAAAGAATTTAGATATTATCAATGAAAATTTAAATTTTACATCTTTAAAATTAGTCAATGAAGGAATAAAAATTAATTGGAATTTAAACCATGAAAGTAAGGAACTCTGCTATAAATTCGGGCAGGAATTTGCCTCAAATTTAGCAGATTAAAAAAAAGAAACCTTAGATATCCTTTAGAAAATTCTTTGAAATAACAGAGTTTTTCATCTTTTCTTGACAAACTTTTTTTTATGGAGTATTCTTTAGCAAATAAAAATTTCAAAGGAGAACAAAGCCATGACTAAAAGATTTACATCCTCCCAAAATTCTAAATGCCATAAAAAAATAATATGTTTTTTGAATTTTTGATGTAAATCGATATCTGCAACAATACTTTAATTTTATTAAATTTAAAGCCGTAGATGGGATATATCTAGGGCTTTTTTTATTTACCCAAAAGGAGGATACACAATGAAAGGATTAAAAATGAACGATGAAAAACTATGGAAAGCCATTCAAAAAGAGGAGGACCGTCAGGAGTATGGTTTAGAGCTTATAGCTTCTGAAAACTTTGTATCAGAGGCTGTAATGGAGGCAGCAGGAAGTGTAATGACAAACAAATATGCTGAAGGATATCCCAGAAAAAGATACTACGGCGGATGCCAGTTTGTAGATGTGGCAGAGGAGCTTGCGATCGAAAGAGCTGGAGAACTATTCGGAGTAAAATATGTAAATGTCCAGCCCCATTCAGGTTCTCAGGCAAATATGGCAGTATACAGAGGATTGATAAATTCTGGAGATACCATCTTAGGAATGAAATTGGATCACGGCGGGCACTTAACCCACGGTAAAAATGTCAATTTCTCAGGACAGGATTACAAGGTTTATTCTTATGGAGTAGACCCTGAAACAGAAGTAATAGATTATAAAAAAGTAGAGGAAATGGCCATGGAAGTAAAACCCCATATAATCGTGGCCGGAGCCAGTGCATACTCCCGTACTATAGACTTTAAGAGATTTAGGGAAATTGCAGACATGGTAGGAGCTTATCTTATGGTAGATATGGCACATATTGCAGGTCTTGTAGCTGCCGGGGAACATCCGTCTCCTATTCCTCATGCCCACGTTGTTACCACTACTACCCATAAAACTTTAAGAGGTCCCAGAGGAGGAATGATTCTTACCAATGATGAGGAGATAATAAAAAAGGTTAACAAAGTTATATTCCCTGGAATTCAGGGAGGTCCTCTCATGCACATAATTGCTGCAAAGGCGGCGGCTTTCAATGAAGCCTTAGGTGTAGAATTCAAAGAATATCAGAAACAAGTAATAATAAATGCTCATACTCTGTCTGAGGAACTGAAAAAAGGTGGTTTAAGAATTGTCAGCGGAGGAACCGATAACCATATGATCTTGGTCGATCTTACTAACAAGGAACTTACTGGGAAGGAAGCAGAAAAGATCCTTGAAGAAGCAAATATCACAGTAAATAAAAATGGTATTCCATATGATACTAAAAGCCCATTTGTAACTAGTGGTATCAGGATCGGAACTCCTGCCCTTACAACCAGAGGGATGAAGGAAGAAGAGATGAAAGAAGTAGCCATGTTAATTCTGAAATCTTTAAACAACGGTGATTCTCCTGAAATATTAGAAGCTGTAAAAAATGAGGTTGCAGAACTCTGCAAGAGATTCCCTCTTTACAGAGATTAATAGTTTTTATTCCAAATCAAGTTTTATTAACATTAGTTTTTTTATTTTAAGTGGAAGGAATATAACAGTATAAACAGAATATATTTACGAGATAATAAAATTAAAAAAACAGGAGTGATACTATGTTTAGATTCTGTATTTTTGATGGATTATAACAACTTAACAGGCCTCCTCCCCAATAATTCCAATGGCTATTTGAAGAAAGTAACTATTGATTATGGATAGGAGGTATAAAATGAATATAGATGAAAAGAAACGATTTGAAGGGTATCTTTTAGATGCAGAGAAAGAATTTACAGGCTGGAGTTTTAATTATTTGACACATAATGGCCGGATGAAGGAGTTCCCCCTAAGCTGGAATTATTACAATGAGATCATAGACTATTGCAGTGGTGCAGATTCTCTTCTGGATATGGGAACCGGTGGCGGAGAATTCTTGTCTTCATTAACTTTTTTACCTGAAGATACCTGTGCTACCGAGGGGTATAAACCGAATATTAAGAAAGCCAAAAAACAACTGAAACCTCTGGGAATAACTATTTTTCCTGTAGAGGACGATGCTGAACTCCCTATTCCTTCGGAGAGGTTTGATCTAATAATCAACCGCCATGAATCTTTCTCCCCCCTTGAAGTTATGAGGATTCTAAAATCAGAAGGATATTTTATAACCCAGCAGGTTGGAGGATTAAACGATATCGATTTGAACCTGCTCCTAGGAGCAGATAACTGTCAATACGAGGAGTGGAACTTAGATAAATCCTCTGAAAGCCTAAAATCATACGATTTTCAATTGAAAGAACTAAAGGAAGATAAAGTAAAAACAAGGTTTTATGATATCGGTGCAATAGTATACTATCTGAAGGCAATCCCCTGGCAGATCCCGGATTTCAGTGTAGATAAGTACTATAAACGATTATTTGATATACATGAGCTTATCAGGAAACAGGGATATATAGATCTGATTTGTCACCGTTTCTTTATAGTTGCCCAAAAAAGATAAAATCTAAAAAAGTATTCTGTCAGATTAATATTTCAAAAAAATTAAAGGAGATCTATTAACTGATTAGGATAAATAAATTTAAAAGGTGGTATAATTATGTTTAGTAAATGGAATCAATTAAGTTTAGTAAAAAGAATAATTGTCGGTCTGATCGTCGGTATTATCTTATCGGTTACCGCTCCAGTGGCAGCTGCACCAGTTGGATTATTAGGATCATTATTTGTAGGAGCGTTAAAAGCAGTAGCACCTATCCTAGTATTTTTCTTAGTAATGTCAGCAGTATCAC